>JBKPDA010000167.1:0-9972 GCA_046727635.1 Actinomycetota bacterium
CTATCGTTGTCGGGCGATGCCGAACGTTGGCCCGCTCGAGCTGATCGTCGTCCTGATCATCGCGCTCATCGTCCTGGGCCCCAAGCGCCTGCCCGAAGTGGGGCGCTCAGTGGGCAAGGGGATGCGCGAGTTCAAGGAAGCGATCAGCGGCGAGCACGATGAAGACGAGCAGCCGCCCGAGAAGCTGAACACCCCGCAGGCCTAGTCCGCCGCGGGGCCTACACGCCGCCTATTCGATTAGGGGGCCAGTAGGTGGCGATCGCATCGCCGATCACCCACGAGATCGGGACCGGGCCCCAGTAGCGACTGTCGTCCGACTCGCCACGGTTGTCGCCCATCACGAACACGTAGCCCTTTGGCACCGTGATCGGGTGCGAGAAGGTGCATTGCTCGGTGGCATCGCTGCAGGGTGCCGCGAAGGGCTCCTTGGCCATCACGCCGTTGCGGATCACGTGGCCGTGGCGGATCGCGATGGTGTCGCCGCCGACGGCAACCACGCGCTTGATGAAGTTGTCGCCGGCGTGCTTCGACACCGGCATCGAGCACGGGTACTGCGTGCCGCCGCCCTGGCCCTGGCGCCCGCACGTCTGAGCGTCGGCCGTCACCGGCGGGTGGAACACGATGATGTCGCCCACGCTCGGGTCCGAGCCGAGACGGTGGGTCAGCCGGTCCACGAGCACGCGCTGGCCCACCTTGAGCGTCGGCTCCATCGACTGGCTCGGAATGCGATAGGGCTTCACCGCGTAGGCCTGCACGGACAGCGCCAGGCCGAGGGCGATCGCAACCAAGAACACGGTCTCGAACAACGTGTTCTTGCGCAGCCGGGCGAGCGTGGACATCGCCCCTATCCTGGCACGCCCTACGGAGCTGCTACCAGAATGAGGCTGAATCCAGCGAGGCCTCGAGCTCCTCGAGCGACTTCGTGTAGACGCCGGAGCTCAGGTACTTCCAGCCGTCGTCAGGCGCGACGAACACGATGTTGCCCTCGTCCAGCTCCGCGCCCACGCGGACAGCGATCGAGGCGATCGCGCCCGAAGAGACGCCCACGAACAGGCCCTCCTCGGCGAGCAGCTTGCGCGTCCAGATCACCGCGTCGCGGTTGGAGACGAAGATCTTGCGGTCGAGCAGCGACAGGTCGATGATCGGCGGGATATAGCCGTCCTCGAGGGACCGCAGCCCCTGCACCAGCTCGCCCTGGAGCGGCTCGGCGGCCACGATCTTGGTTTCCGGGTTCTCCTCCTTGAGCCGCCGGGCGTTGCCCATCAGCGTGCCGCCCGTTCCGAGGCCGCCGACGAAGGCGGCCACCTCGTCCAGCTCCTCGAGGATCTCCACGGCGGTGCCGTTGTAGTGGGCCAGCGGGTTGGCCTCGTTGCCGTACTGGTAGGGCATGTAGTAGTTCGAGTCGGCCTCCGCCATCTCGAGCGCGAGCGCCACCGCGCCGTTCGAGCCCTGCTCGCCCGGCGAGTAGACGATCTCGGCGCCGTGCATCCGCAGGAGCTGGGTTCGCTCGGCGGTGACGTTGTCGGGCATGACCACCTTGAGCGGATAGCCCTTGCGCGAGCAGATCATCGCCAGCGAGATGCCGGTGTTGCCCGAGGTGGGCTCGAGGATGGTCTGGCCGGGCCGAATTGCCCCGCGCGACTCGGCGTCCTCGATCATCGAGCGGGCCACCCGGTCCTTCACGGAGCCGGTGGGGTTGTAGCTCTCGAGCTTGGCGTAAATGCGCACGCCGGGCTTCGGCGACAAGCGCTTCAGCTCGACCAGCGGCGTATTGCCGATCGACTGGACGATGTCGCCGTACTTGCCCCCGCAAGGACGGTTGCCTAGATGCGGCTCAAGCATCGCTTCAGAAAGTGTAGTGCTCCAGGCCCGCGACGTATGCACGGGGCAGTCCATGCTCGCGCGCACCTGTTACGAGCAGCTCCACGTAGTCCCGCCGAGGGGTCACCTCGACCGGTTCCTTCTCCATCACCTCATAGGCAACCGCCGCGATCGGGGAGCCCTCGAGCAACACCTTCACGTCGCGCCGCCGATAGGCAAACCCGGCGCCCTCCTTCTGATCGAGGTCGGCGAGGCCCGACGGCAGCTCGTACACCACGCCCCAGACCGAGCGGTCAGGATCGCGCACGATGTCGACGGCACCCGCTCCCCAGCGGATCGAGCGACGCAGGAACGCCAGGCGGTGGCCAGGCAGCTCCGCGGGGCCGAGTGCGCGATGGGTCGGGCACCACGCGCCCAGCTCGGCGCTCGACATGTTCGAGCCGTAGGCGAAGTAGAGGGTCGTCACGGGATGGGTTATCTTCGCGATGGTCTTGGCGCCTCGCCCCCTGCTCGCCGCCGGCCTGCTCGCGACTGGCCTGTTCGCTGCCGCGCCCGCGCGGGCCGTCACGGTTACGCTCGGTCCGCCGATGCTCGATACGTCGTCGAATAGCTCATACGTCTGCCCCAGCGGGCCGTGCTCGAGCACGTTCGTGCAGGGCTCGTCGGGGAATCCGGCGGACCTGCTGCACGCCCCGGCCGACGGCGTCATCGTCGCGTGGGCGGTCGCGGGCGCGGGCGGCACCGGGTCGATCTATCTACGCGTGGTCCGCGCTGCCGGAGGGTCCCAGTACACCGGGGCGGGCACGAGCGACGCCGCCTCCGCGCTGGACGGCAGCGCAATGACCACGAACCTGCCGGTCCAGTTCGGCGACCTCGTCGGGGTGGACGTTGCCGGCACGCTCAACACGTTCCCAAGCCCGGGCGTGAAGTTCGTGAGCGGGGGCAGCGTCGACTTCTACAACCCCGCCCTGCCGGACGGCACCCCCGGGAGCCCAACCTCCAGCGCGGCAGGCACCCTGCAGTTCAACGCCACGGTGCAGCTGGATTCGCCCGTGGTCAATGCAGTCAGCCCGGCGGGCGGAGCCACAAAGGGTGGTGAGTCGGTCACGATTGATGGCGACCACCTCGCCGGCGCCTCGCAGGTGCTGTTCGGCGGCACGCCGTCGCCCAGCTTCTCCGGCTCGAACAGCCGCATCACCGCGACCGTGCCCGCAGGCATGGCCGGCACGGTGGACGTGCGAGTGGTGGCGCCGGGCGGACCGACCGCGATCTCGGCCGCCGACCGCTACACCTACACCGCCCCCGACACCAGCCCGCCGGCGATCGGCCGCTTCTCGGTGTCACCCAGCGCGTTCGTCGCGGCGAACATCGGCGGGAGCATCGCGACGGCCGTCGGGGCCCGCGTGTCCTACACGCTCTCCGAGGCCGCCACCACCACCTTCCGCGTGCAGCGGGTGCTGGCGGGCCGCCGCCGCGGCAAGACGTGCCGCGCGCCCGGCCGTCACCCGCGCGGCAGGCGCTGCACGCGCTACGCGGCGGTGCGCGGAAGCTTCACCCACGCCGATGTCAGCGGCCCCAACTCGTTCCGCTTCACCGGGAGGGTGGGAGCCAGGCGGCTCAAGCCCGCCGGCTACGCGCTTGTGGCGGTGTCCGCGGACACGGCGGGCAACAAGTCGCAGGCGGTGCGCCGGCGCTTCCGGATCGTCCGCTAGCGAGAGCCGCCGGCCATGGCCGGCAGGATCACCAGCGTGTCGCTCGGGCCGACCAAGGTCTCGAGCCCGGACAGCACGCGCACGTCCTCGTCGTTCACGTAGACGTTCACGTAGCGGTTCAGCTCGCCCTCGGCCGAGAAGAGCTGGCTCGCGGTGGCCGGATGCTGCTCGGCGAGCGCGCGCAGCACCTCGCCCACGTTGGTGCCCTCAACGTCCACTTCCTTCTCGCCGCCCGTGGACGGGCGCAGCACTGGCGGGATCTTTACGGTGCTCACGGGCGGGGCAGACTACAGCGTCTTACGCGGTTAGCCCGCTGCGGCGCAAAAAGCCTCGTAATCAGGAAAGACGCCCATCTCCTCGTCGGAGATGTCGCTGGGATCGCGCGAGCAGATCGGGCACTGCGGGTCGCGGCGCACCTTCAGCTCGGTGAAGGTGGCGGCCAGCGCGTCGTAGAGAAGCAGGCGACCGATCAGCGGATCACCGGCGCCCACGATCAGCTTCACGACCTCGGTGGACTGCAGCAGCCCCATCGTGCCGGGCAGCACGCCGAGCACGCCGTTGGCGCCGCACGAGGGAGCGAGCTCCGCGGGGGGCGGCGTCGGGTAGAGGCAGCGATAGCACGGGCCGTCGTGCGGCTTGAACACGGACAGCTGGCCGTCGAAGCCGAGGATCGAGGCGGACACGACGGGGATGCCGAGGCGGACGGTCGCGTCGTTCAAGAGGTAGCGCGTTGGGAAGTTGTCGACGCCGTCGACGATCACGTCGTAGCCCGAGATGATCTCCATGATGTTGGAGGCGTCGAGCCGGGTCTGGTACTTGACGACGTTCACGTCCGGGTTGATCTCCTTGACGGCGATCTCGGCGGAGTCCACCTTCGGGATGCCGATGCGGTCGTTCGAGTGGGCCACCTGCCGCTGCAGGTTCGAGAGGTCGACCACGTCGTTGTCCACGATGCCGAGCGTGCCGACTCCGGCCGCCGCCAGGTAGAGCGCGGTGGGCGAGCCGAGTCCGCCGGCGCCAAGCAGCAGCACCTTGGCGTCGAGCAGCTTCTGCTGGCCCTCCACGCCGATCTCGGGGATCAGGAGGTGGCGCGAGTAGCGCTCGCGCTGCTCAGGAGTGAACGCCCTCGGGACCTCGACCTCATAGCCTCGGTCCTTCCACAGCGTGATGCCGCCGGTCATCGACTCGACGTTCGCGTAGCCCAGCTCCTTGAGCATCGTGTTGGCGGCCAGCGCCGAGCGGTTGCCCGACGCGCAATAGGTGATCACGCGCTGGGACTTGTCGGGCGCGGCGCCCTCGATGCGCGACTCCAGATGTCCGCGCGGCACGTGCTTCGCGCCGGGGATGTGGGACTCCTCGAACTCGTGCTGCTCGCGCACGTCGACGAGCACGTAGCCGTTCCCGCCGTTCGAGATCAGGTCGTGTACCTCGCGCGGGTCCACCTCCCTGATCTGCTGCTTGATCTGTCGAATCAGCTCTGCACCGCTGGGCATCGCCCCAAAACTCCTAAAAACCGGTCGCCATTACTTCAATAAGTGTAGCGAGGCCCGCCTGAGGCGCCCAGAAATGGATCGAGGCGCCCCGAAGGGCACCTCGAATCCTAGACCCAAGACATGCTGCGGAAGTCAAAGCTTCCGGGCCACAGTGTTGCACTTATTCGGCTGAGCGGTATCCGGTCGAGACCCCATCTGTCTCCCCCGGCGTCTCGATCAGCGAGAGGCGGAATGCAGCGCCGCCGCCGGGGGCGTCCTCCAGCTCGACCTTGCCGCCGTGGCTCTCGGCCACCTGACGGACGATGGCCAGGCCGAGGCCCGATCCCTGCCGGCCGCGTGCCGACTGGGAGCGGTAGAAGCGGTCGAACACGAACGGCCGGTCGCCCGGATCGATGCCCGGGCCGTGGTCGCGGACGAGCACCTCGCCGCCCTCGGTCCACACCTCCACCACGCCGCCCGCCTCGCTCCACTTGGCCGCGTTCTCCACGAGGTTCCAGACCGCGCGGTCGAGTTCCTGGGGGTCGCCCACCACGACGGTGGGGGCGCTGTGATGCTCGAAGTCGAGCTGGGGGAAGCGAGCGGCGGCGCGCTCCACCACGTCCTCCACGACGCTGCCCAGGTCCACCTGGCGCAGGTGGAGATCGCGCTGGCTGCCGCGCGCGAGGTCAACCAGGCTCGCCACCAGCGCGCTCAGCTCCTCTGACTCGCGGGCCAGGTCGCGCAGCAGCTTCTCGCGGTCCTCGGGCTCGAGCTCCGTGTAGTCGCGGAGCACCTCGATGTTGGTGCGCAGGCTGGTGAGCGGCGTGCGCAGCTCGTGAGAGGCGTCGCTCACGAGCTGACGCTGGGAGCGCATCGCGGTGTCGAGCGAGTCGAGCATCGCGTTGAAGGTCACCGCCAGGCGGCTCAGCTCGTCCTTGCCGTCCACGGGGATGCGCTCGCCGAGGTTGCGCGTCTCGGCCACCGTCCTCGCCGTGTGGCTCATGCGCCTCACCGGGGATAGTGCGCCGCGCGCCACGAGCGTGCCCACCAGCCCGGCCAAGAGGATGCCAATCGCGTCGGTGATGCCCAGGCTCCATGCCAGTCGGCTGAGTGCGCCGTCCACCTCGGACAGGGAGCGGGCGGTGAGCAGGGCGTGGCCCTTCGGCTTGGTGGTGGGCTGCACGAGCATGCGCAGGTGTGCCCCCTTCACGTGGACGTCAGTGAGGTAGGTGCCGCGACCGGTGCGCGCGATCTCGAGTGCCTGCTTGGGCACGGGAAGCTTCACTGCTTGCTTGACCGGAACCGGAAGCCCGACCGCCTTGCCGTTCGCGTCCACGACCTCTGGGATCACCGGCAGCTCACCCAGCACCGGCGCCTCGGCCGTCACCCGCACGCTGCCTCCCTCCTTCGGCCTGGGTCCCTTCTGGGAGACGGTCCCCGGCGACACCTGCCCGCCGATCAGCGCCCTGGTGAAGCTCTTCCCCTTGCCGACACTTCGCGTGGTCGAGTACACCGCGACATTGCCCGACTGCTCCCTGAGGGCGTGATCCACGCCGGCCCGCAGCCGGTCGCGCTCGATCACGTAGGTGGCCACCGAGCCCGCCACGAGCACGAGGGCGATGGCCGCCGCGCAGTACAGCGTGAGCCGCCGGCGGAAGCTCACCTCAGGGCTCCCGCATGATGAATCCCATGCCGCGGATCGTGTGGATCAGCCGCGGCTCCCCAGCCGCCTCGAGCCGCTGACGCAGCTGCCCGAGCTGCACGTCGAGCGAGTTCGAGCTTGGGCCGAAGTCGTAGCCCCACACGCGCTCGTAGATCGTCGAGCGCGACAGCACCTGGCGTGGGTTTAGCAGGAACAGCTCGAGCAGAAGGAACTCCATCCGGCGCAGCTCCACCTTGCGCTCGCCGCGATGCACCTCGAACGAGCGCGGGTCGAGCGTCACGTCGCCGAAGCGCAGCACCCGGTCGCCAGCCGCGGGCATCGTCCGCCGCAGCAGCGCCCTCAGGCGCGCGAGCAGCTCCTCGAGCGCGAACGGCTTCACCAGGTAGTCGTCCGCGCCGGCCTCGAGACCGGTGACCCGGTCGGGCACCGCGTCGCGGGCTGTGAGCATCAGGATCGGAACGCTGTTGCCGTTGCCGCGCAGGGAGCGGCACACCGCCAGGCCGTCCACCTCGGGCATGAGCACGTCGAGGATCACGGCGTCGAACGGCGCGCACGCCATCCGGTCGAGCGCCTCGCGGCCGTCGCCCGCCAGCGTCACGTCGAATCCGTTCACCCGCAGCGCACGATCGATCGAGTCGCGGACCGTGGTGTCGTCGTCGACCACAAGCACGTTCACGTTGCCATGGTCTTCGCCCAACTTAAGACGAATTTGAAATTTCTCAGGCCCTTCTCGGGATTTAGCCCCGTCTTAGGACCCGATCACGGTCGTTCTAAGGACGGCCTGTTCGCTGAGAGCTCCATGACGAGAAGGGAGCCTCAGATGAAGTTCGCGTCGTTGGTGGCGTTGCTCGCCACCTCGGCGGCGGTGGTCGCGGGCTGCGGCGGCGGGGGTGGCACGGGCAACAACCACGCTTCCGCAGACGAGACCTCCAACGCCATCAAGTTCTCGCAGTGCATGCGGCAGCACGGGATCAGCGACTTCCCGGACCCGGATTCGCAGGGACACCTGCAGCTCAAGATCACCCCGGGCAGCGACATGAACCCGAACAACCCGCAGTTCAAGTCCGCCCAGCAGGCGTGCGCCAAGTACCAGGAGGCGGCGGGCCGCCACATCGACCCGGCGCAGCAGCAGAAATTGCAGCAGGCGGCGCTCAACTACGCGCGCTGCATGCGGGCGCACGGGGTGAACTTCCCCGATCCGCAGTTCGACGGCGGCAAGGTGACTATGGGCGGTCCGGGTCTCAACCCGAACGACCCGAACATGAAGTCCGCCAACGCCGCGTGCCAGAAGCTCATCCCGGGTCCCAAGGGCGCGCCGGGCGGCAAGGGAGGCAGCACCCAGTCGGTCCAGGGCGGCGGCGATAGCGGGGGAAAGGTGTTCTCGCCATGAGCGCGTCGAGCGAACAGAGCGCGCGGCGGCTGTCCGGAGTGCGCGTGCGTCCCCGCTGGCTCGTCCTGGGCGCGGTGGTGGTGGCGGGCGCGGTGGTCGCGATCGTCGTCGCCTCGCGGGGCGGGTCGAACTCGCCCAGCGCCACCGCGTCGACTGCCACGGCGACCGTCGCGCGGCGCGACCTCGTGGATCGCGCGTCCGAGTCGGGCGAGCTCGACTACGCCGACAAGACCACGCTCGCCGGGAAGCTGCAGGGCACCGTCACCTGGCTCCCTGACGAGGGCAGCACGGTTCACCGCGGCGGCACGCTCTACCGCGTGGACGACGAGCCGGTGGCCCTGATGTACGGGCACGTGCCGGTGTGGCGCGCCTTCTCGTCCGGGATGTCAGACGGGCCGGACGTGAAGGAGCTCGAGCGCAACCTCGCCAAGCTCGGCTACGACCCGGGCACCGTGGACGACCACTTCAGCTCGTCAACGGCCTCGGCCGTCAAGGCTTGGCAGAAGGACGAGGGGCTCGACCAGACCGGATCCGTCGATCTCGGGCGCGTGGTGTTCGCCGCCGGCGCGCAGCGCATCGGCCAGGTGACCGCCTCGATTGGCGGCCAGGCCAGCGGGCCGCTCATGGGCCTCTCCTCCACGCGGCACGTGGCCACCGCGAACATCGACGCCGCCCAGCAGACGCTGGTGCACAAGGGCGACCCGGTGCTCGTAGAGCTGCCGTCCGGCGACGACGTCCGCGGACGCATCTCGAACGTGAGCCGCGTGGCCAAGTCCAGCCAGCAGGCGAACAGCGGCGCGACGATCGCGATCGAGGTGTCGTTCTCGACCAAGACGCACCTGCCGGACCTGGATCAGGCGCCGGTGACGATCAAGATCGCCCAGCAGCGGGAGCGCAACGCGCTCTCGGTGCCGATCACGGCGCTCATCGCTCAGCCCGGCGCCGGCTTCACGGTCGAGGTCGTGCACAGCGACGGACGCCACACGTTCGTGCCTGTCCAGACCGGCCTGTTCGCCTCGGGCTACGTCCAGGTGAGCGGCTCCGGGCTCGAGCCCGGCACGAGGGTGGTGGTGCCGCAATGAGCGCGGTCGTGGAGCTGAGCGGCGTGTGCAGGAGCTACCCCGGCGGCGTCGAGGCGCTGCGCGGCGTGGATCTCACGATCTCGGCGGGCGAGCTCGTCGCGATCGTGGGGCCCTCCGGGTCGGGCAAGTCCACGCTGCTGTACATCGTCGGCACGCTCGAGCGGCCGACCATGGGGACGGTCCGCATCGCGGGCAACGACACCGACAGCCTCAGCGACGGTCAGCTGGCCGGACTCCGGGCGCGCAGCATCGGCTTCGTGTTCCAGCAGTTCTTCCTGCTGCCGGGCTCGACGGCGCTCGAGAACGTCGCCAACGGCCTGCTCTACAGGGGCGCCCCGGTGGACGAGCGGATGGACCAGGCGCGCGACGCGCTCGAGGCCGTGGGCCTCGGCCATCGGCTGGCGCACCGCGCTACGCAGCTGTCGGGTGGCGAGTCGCAGCGCGTGGCGATCGCCCGCGCGATCGTGGGGCGGCCCGCGGTGGTGCTGGCAGACGAGCCCACCGGCAACCTCGACACGCGGACCGGCGGCGAGATCGTCGAGTTGCTGCGCGAGCTGAACGCGACCGGCACGACCGTCGTCGTGATCACGCACGACCGGGCGGTGGCCGCATGAGCGCCGTGGGGGCTGCCATCAGGCCGAGCACGCTCCAGACGCGCGACGTCCTGCGGGTGGGGCTGGTCGGGCTGCGCACGCGGCGGCTCCGGGCCGTGCTGTCGGTGCTCGGGGTGTCGCTGGGCATCGCCTCGATGGTGGCCGTGCTCGGCATCTCGTCCTCTAGCCGGGCCGACCTGCTGGCCGCGCTCGACAAGCTCGGCACGAATCTGCTGGTC
>JBKPDA010000168.1:0-8442 GCA_046727635.1 Actinomycetota bacterium
GTGGACGCTGACCCCGCGCGCCAGCATGAAGATCACGACCGCGGTGTAGTTGAGCACGAAGTTGAAGAACGCCGTGAGCACCACCGACAGCGGGATCACGAGCCGTGGAAAGTGGATCTTCCGCACGATGCCCTCGCGGTCCACCACCGAGCTGACCGCCGCCCCGGTGGCCTCCGCGAAGAAGGTGAACATCACGATCCCGGACAGGAGCACCACCGGGTACTGCTCCACGCCGTGCCCCAGCCGCACCGCCCGCGTGAACACGAACAGCATCACGCCGAAAAGCAGGATCGGCTTCATGAGCTGCCACAGGTAGCCCAGCGCCGAGCCGAAGAACTTCAGCCGGAAGTCGAGCACCGACAGCGTCCAGGTGAGGTTGAAGAAGCGGCTCGCCGAGCCGGTAAGCGCGCCTGGGCCGGCGATCGGCTTCGTGACCTTCTGGATGCTCGTGACCTCGGCCGCGCTCACGCCTTCGTCCCCTCGGCGGGGGCCGGTGCGCGACGCGCCACCTCCACCTCGTGCGGCAGGTCCACCACGCCGCCGGTGTTGCGCGGTCCGGTGCTGACGAACGTGGCCACCCGCTCGCGCCTGTCGAGCAGCACCTGGCCGCCGCCACGCCGCGCCACCTGAAGCGTGGCGTAGTAGCGCCCGGTGGCAAAGAGGTTGTCGAAGCTCACGCCGAACACCGTCTGGTCGCCGGCCGCGAAGTGGCCCGTGTGCTCGTCGGCCCACGTGGTGGAGGTGCCGAAGACGTTGCGGTTCTCCTCGTCGCGGATCATCAGCTCGAAGGAAGGGTCATCCACGTCGCTGTTGAAGCTGACGCTGGCCCGGAACGAGCACGGCCGCCCCTGCGGCAGCGCCTCGTGCCGGGTGCCCTCCTCGTCCTCGAACCAGGCGTCCAGGATCACCGCGTCCTGGTCCTCCACCTCGCCGTCGCCCGTCACCGACGCGGGCAGCGCCTCATCGGGGAAGTTCAGGCGGAGGTACTCGTCGGAGATGCGCTCGGGGTCGCCGATCGCGACGATGTCACCGCGCTCCATCACCAGCGCGCGGCCGCAGAAGCGCCGCACGGCGGCCATGTCGTGGGTCACGAAGAGGATCGTCTTGTGCTCGGCGCGCAGGCGGTGAAACTCGTCGTAGCACTTCTGCTGGAAGGCGGCGTCGCCCACGGCGAGCACCTCGTCGATCAGCAGGATGTCGGCGTCCACCTGGAGCATCACCGAGAACGCCAGCCGCACGTGCATGCCGGACGAGTAGTTCTTCAGCTTCAGCTCCCGGAACTCCTGGAGCTCGGCGAAGTCGATCACGCGCTCGACGCGCTCGCGGGCCTCGCTCGGCGACAGCCCGAGCATCACCGCGTTGAGCAGGATGTTGTCGTGGGCCGCCAGGTCCGGGTTGAAGCCCACGCCGAGCTCGATGAAGGTGGCCAGGCGGCCGTTCACGTAGATGTCGCCCTGGTCGACCTTGTAGATGCCGGCCATGCACTTCAGGAGGGTGCTCTTGCCGGATCCGTTGCGGCCGACGATCCCGAAGAACTCGCCCGGCTGGACGGCAAACGACACGCCGCGAAGCGCCTGCAGGTCGTCGTGACCGCTCCGCTTGAGGGGATGAAGCACCCGCTCCTTGAGCGTGTGGACCCGCTCGTGAGGGATCCGGAAACGCTTGGAGACGCCGTCCACGACGACGGCGGGTGCGCTCTCGATTTGAGGGCTCACGCGGGAAGAATGTAGCGCCGCCCCTAGCGGCGAACGCCCACTCGGCCGCTGTAGTCCACCCGCACGAGCAGCGGCGCGTCGTCGCGATGCTCGAAGTAGGCGTCCACGGCGGCGCGCGCTCCGGCCCAGTGCCCGTAGTCGTCGATGATCAGCACGCCGCCCCGTGCCACGCGCGGCCAGAGGTGCTCGAGCTCGTGGCGGGTGGACGCCTCCCAGTCGGTGTCGAGCCTGAGGATCGCGATCCGCTCAGGCGCCTGAGCCGGGATGGTGTCCTCCACCAGCCCCTGCACGAAGTGGATGCGCTCCTGCGGGTAGTCGATCAGCCTCAGCGCCGCCTGCACCTCTTCGAGGCCGGCTCTTGCCGTCACCGTCTCGGCGTAGAGCGCGTCGGCGCCCACGAGCACATCGGCGGCCGGGCGTCCCGCGTAGTCCACGTCACCGTCCGAGGGCGCCGGCATCCCGTCGAAGGTGTCGTACAGCCACAGCCGCCTCTCGGTGTCGCCGGCCTGCGCGAAAGTGTGTGCGGCCAGCATCGAGCTGCCGCCGCGCCACACGCCGCACTCCACGAAATCGCCGGGCACGCCGTCGCGCACCACCTGCAGCACCGCCTGCCAGAGGGCGTACATCCGCTCGGGCGAGGTCATCGTGTAGCGCATCGCGGCGGCGTACCCCTTCACGAACGCGTGATCGAAGTCGGGATAGAGGCGCCAGAGCTCGCCGGGAGCCGGCTTCGGCGGGTAGTCGAACTCGACTTGGGCCATCGCCGCGAACGCTATCCGCCAGAATCCCGCCGCGTGGGAGAAACAACCCATCGCCGCGCACCCGTCCTGTACCTGGCGCCGTGGGTGGACTACGGCGGCACCGACAAGGGCACGATCGACTGGTTCAAGTGGCTCGACCGCGAGCGCTTCGCGCCGCTGCTCGTCACCACCCAGCCGTCCGAGAACCGCCGCCTGGCGGAGGTGATCCCCTACGCGGAGGAGGTCTGGCCGCTGCCCGACCTGATGGCCGGGGGCTGGATGCCGAAGTACATCTTCGACCTGCTCCACACGCGCGAGGTGGAGGTGCTGCACATCATGAACTCGCGCCTCGGCTTCGACCTGCTGCCCGACCTCGCCGCGTTGCCGCGCCCGCCCAAGGTGGTGGTGCAGCTGCACGTGGAGGAGCAGGACAAGTCCGGCTACGTCCGCTACGTCACCACGCGCTACGGCAACCTGGTCGACGCCTTCTCGCTGACGAGCCAGCACCTCGCCGACGCGGTGGAGCGCTACGACGTGCCGCGCGCCAAGTGCCGCGTGATCTACACGGGCGTGGACGCCGAGAGCGAATTCAACCCCGAGCTGGTGGAGCCGATCGGCGGCCTCGAGCCGGGGACGGTGCATGTGCTCTATCCGGGGCGGCTCGTGGACCAGAAGGACCCGCTGCTGATGGTGGACGTGGTCACCGGGCTGCGCGACAGCGGGCTCGACTTCCGCGTGCACGTGGTGGGCGAGGGCCCGCTCGAGCCCGACGTGCGCTCGCGGGTGGCCGAGCGGGGGCTGGAGGGCCTCTTCCGCTTCCACCCGCCCACCCAGGAGATCGCGCGCTGGTTCGCGGCCTGCGACCTGCTGCTCATGACGAGCGTGTTCGAGGGCGTGCCCTACGTGATCTACGAGGCGATGGCGATGGGCGTGCCGATCGTGGCGCCGGCCCTGCCCGGCAACGTCGAGCTGATGGACGACGAGTGCGGCGCGCTGATCTCGCCGCGGGGGCACGCGGACCGTTACGTGGAGGCGCTGACCCGGCTGATCGCCGACGCCCACGTGCGCACGGCCGCCGGGGTGCACGCGCGGGCTCGGGTGCGCGAGCGCTTCTCGCTCGAGCGGATGGGCGCGGAGCACGGCGCGCTCTACGACGAGCTGATCGGCTCCGCGGCGCCGATGAACGGCAAGCCGCACCCGCTTCGGTCCCCGGCGCCGATACGCATGCGCTCGCGGCCGTCCGGCGGCACGCCGCTCGTCAGCGTGATCGTCCCCTGCTTCAACCACGGTCGCTACCTGCGCGACTGCCTCGACTCCATTCGCGACCAGACGTACCCGGCCATCGAGACGATCGTGGTGGACGACGCCTCCTCGGATCCCCAGACGGTTGCGCTCATCGAGCGCCTCGAGAACCAGGTCACGGTCCTGCGGATGCCGCGCAACAGCGGCCCGAGCGCCGCGAGGAACGCGGCGATCGATCGCGCCAGCGGCCGCTACATCCTGCCCGTGGACGCTGACAACAAGCTGCTGCCCGACGCGGTGGAGCGCCTGGTGAGCCAGCTCCAGGGCGCGGGCGAGCGCGTGGGCTACGTATACCCGAACCTCCAGTACTTCGGGAACCGCAGCGACTACTACGAGGCGCCCGAGTTCAACCTGCGGGCGCTGCTCCAGGGGAACTTCGCCGACACCTCCTCGCTGCTCGATCGCGAGGTGTTCGACGCCGGCCTGCGCTACCCCGAGGACATCGTTCTCGGCCACGAGGACTGGGACTTCGCGCTGTCGCTGGCGGAGCGCGAGGTGTACGGCGAGCCTGCTCGGGCGAAGACGCTGCTCTACCGCAAGACCGGCTTCACCCGGTCGGACGTGGTGGAGTACGCGGCGGAGGCTTTCCACGACCGCGTGGTGCCGCGCCATCGCTGCCTGTTCGACCGCGAGGGCGAGATCAAGGCGCGCTGGGCGCCCGGCATGTCGATCGTTCTGCTCGAGCCGCTCGAGCGGGAGCTCTGGCCGAGGCTCGAGGAGCTGGCCGCTCGCCAGACCTGCCTCGACTTCGAGCTGGTGGTCAGCTCCTCGCACGCGCTGCCGGAGCGCGCCGGCGCGACGCCGGTGCGACGGATCCCCGCCGAGCTGCCGCGCTCCGCCGCGGAGGCGCTGGAGACCGCGATTCGCGTGGCGCGCGGCGGGGTGGTGCTGGTGAGCGCCGGCGGCGATCCCGAGCTGCTCGCCGATCCGTGCTTCGTGGAGAAGCTGCTCGTCTTCCTGCAGCGCGCCGTAGACGTGGACGCCATCGTGCTGGCCGACGCCGGGGAGCGGGGCCGCTTCCCCCTGCGCCTGCTCCACCCGGAGGAGGGGCTTCGGCCGCAACCCCACGCCGTGCTCTGGCGGGCCGCGTGCCAGGACCTGCTGCCCGATCGCATGCGGCTGCGCGGGGGGGCCGAGCTGTCGTCGTTCGCGGGCGCGGTGGCCACCTACACGCGCACCCAGTGGCGCCACGCGCCCGCGCCGGCCGGCAGGAGCCAGCCCGCGGCGGAAGGCGGCGCGGCCGAGCTGCGCGTGCCGAGGGTGGCCCGGGCAAGCGAGCGGGAGGAGCGCGAGAACCGGCTGAAGCTCGAGCCGCGCGTGCGCAAGCTCCCGGACGACGCGGTCAGGCGCTGGACGCTGACGGCAACGTGGATCCCCCCGGAGACCGAGCTGCTCTGCCGCCATGTGAGCCCCGACGGCAATCACCGCGTGACCACCAACCAGCGGACCTCGCCGCGCGGCTACCACATGGAGTACGACCTCGGCGGCATGCGCCGGGCGGGGCTGCCGGGTACGGCGAGGCTGCTCGCGCTCAGCCAGTCGGGCAGCTACGAAGCGCTCCCACTCGACGATCCGGCGGACCCGCCCGAGTCGACCCTCCTCGGCTATGTGGAGACCGCGCCGTTGCCGCTGTTCGACGCCCTGATCCTCGGCGTGCACCGCGGCTCCGGCCAGCACGTGCTGGTGGCGGGAGACGACGACCCGATCATGGGGAACGTGGAACCGATCGGCACGCTCGGCTTCGTGGAGTCGTATCCGATCAATCCGCGCCACACCCCGCACGCCGAGTTGCCGCACGGCTGGGACGCGTACGGCGTTCTGCCGCTCACCCGCGCGGTGGACAGGCGAGCCCGCAGGCACGTGTACGCGGTGGGCGGCGTCGCCGCGGGCGAGCTCGCCGGCGAGCTGGGCGCCCTCGAGGCCGACCCACCGGAGGCGCCGGTGCCCGTGTGGATCACCGCCGCGGGGCAGGTGCTCACCGACCGCTACGAGCCGGCGCATCCGGCGCGCCAGGTCGCGTCAGCAGCGCGCTGGGTGGCCGCGCCGATGGCGTGGAGGGGATTTGCGCCGGTGCCGGCTCGGGCGCGCGCGAGCGGGAGGCGGGTTCTCGACGCCGCGCACGCGGCAGTGGTGTCCGGGTCGCCGCCCGAGCGCTCCGGGCCTCCGGTGGGCTACCTCTCGGCCAAGCCGGTGGAGCAGCGCGTGCCGATTCACTCCGCCATCCACCCGGTCACCGGCGACCAGCTGCTCACCTCGTCCCCACTCGAGGCGGCGGACATGGGCTACGGGCGCGCCGAGCTGCTTGGCTATGCGCTGGCCGTGGCGCCGCTGACCGGGCGCCTGGGAGTGAAGGCCGTGACGGTCCCCTGGGCGTCGCGCTTTGGACACAATGCAAGGCGCTAATGGTCGCCTCGGAGACCACTAATGACTCAGACTGACCTCAGCCGCCTGCGCTCCGCCGTGAAGCAACAGCTCGGCGTGGAGCGAATCCGCGCAGCGGACTTCGACCCGAGGCAGCTCGTGCGTTTCTCGCCCGATCTGCCCGAGAGCTACGAGCCCGAGGAGGCGGAGCGCCTCCTGGCCCGCGCCGAGGAGCTCCAGCCCTGGCTCCAGGGGCCGTTCCTGCTCGGCGGCGAACTCGTTATCGGCGGCGCCTGGCGCAACGACCAGCGCTGGGTGGGTCTCGACCCCCACGTGCCCGACCTCGCCGGCAAGCGCGTGCTCGACGTGGGCAGCAACGCCGGCTACGACCCGTTCATGTTCCACCTGCGCGGCGCAGGCCACGTGCTGGCCTGCGAGCCGTTCGAGTTCATCGAGCAGGCGCTGTTCCTCGAATCGATCTACAAGACTGGCATCGACTTCCAGCGCATCGGCTGGCAACAGCTCGACCCGCAGGAGCAGGGGACCTTCGACCTGATCCACTGCCACGGCGTGCTCTACCACGAGGCGCACCCGATGCACATGCTGCAGGCGCTGCGCCCGATGCTGGCCGACGGCGGCACGCTGCTGTTCGGCTCGATGATGCTGGCCGACCCGGAGCTGTCGGAATACGCCCGCTTCGTGCCGGGCGCCTACTACGGCGACCCCTCCTGGTGGTGGGTGCCGGGGCGCCTCTGCATGCGCTGGATGCTCGAGGCGGCCGGCTTCGCGAGCGAGGAGGAGTTTGGCTTCTCCGACGGCCCGCCCGGCGAGTTCCGCACGATCAACGGCTACTTCCGCTGTAGCGGCGGGGAGCCCTCCGAGCTGCTGACGCAGGTAGGTTGACGCGGATGAGCTACGCGGAGACCTACCTCAACGAGGTGGCGGAGATCGCCGCCGGCGTGCCGCGCGAGGCCGTGGAGGCGATGGCCGAGGGCATCGCGGCCGTGCGCGAGCGAGGCGGGCGCCTCTTCATCCTCGGGGTGGGCGGCGGCGCCGGGCACGCCTCCCACGCGGTGAACGACTTCCGCAAGATCTGCCACCTCGAGTCGTACACGCCGACCGACAACGTGTCCGAGCTCACCGCCCGCACCAACGACGAGGGCTGGGAGACCAGCTTCGAGGCCTGGCTTCGCACCTCGCGGCTCGGCGAGCGCGACGGCATCCTCGTGTTCAGCGTCGGCGGCGGCTCACGCGAGCACAACATCTCGATGAACCTCGTTCGGGCCGTGGAGCTGGCCAAGGAGGTGGGCGCCTCGGTCTTCGGCATCGTCGGCAAGCCCGACGGGACGACCGCCCAGCTGGCCGACGTCTGCATCGTGGTGCAATCGCCGCCCGAGCGGGTCACTCCGCACGTGGAGTCGTTCCAGGCGGTGCTGTGGCACGCGCTGGTCTCGCATCCGGCGCTCGAGGCGCAGCCGGGCAAGTGGGAGGCCGTGCAGCAGGAGCAGGTCGGCTCTGCCTAGGGTGCCTCCTTCCTCGATTCCAGCCGGTTTCGGCGGCGTCTGGACACGCCTGGCGTCGTCCTCGGGCTTCGCCGATGCACAACATCGACTCCGCCCTGCGTCCTAGCCAGTCGCGCCCAGCCACTCGCCGAAGCCCGACTGGACTCTCGGGCGGAGGCACCGAACGCCCCGCCGTCTTCCTCGACCGCGACGGCGTCATCAACGAGCCGGTGCCGGACCCGCTCACCGGCACGCCCGAGTCGCCGTACCAGCCGGAGGACGTCCAGCTGGCCGCCGGAGCGGCCGCGGCGATCCGCGAGCTGCACGGCGCGGGCTTCCTGCTCGTGGCCGCGTCCAACCAGCCGGCGGCGGCGAAGGGCAACGCCACGATGGAGCAGCTTCGCGCGGTCCACGAGCGCGTGGTGGAGCTGCTGGAGGCGGAGGGGGCCCGGCTCGACGACTGGCGCTACTGCTTCCACCACCCGGACGCCGACGGCCCCTGCCGCTGCCGCAAGCCGGAGCCCGGAATGCTGCTCGACGCTGCGGCCGAGCACGACATCGACCTTTCGCGCAGCTGGATGGTGGGGGACGCCGACCGTGACGTCGAGGCCGGCCGCCGGGCAGGTGTGAAGACCGTTCTGGTCGAGAATCCCGGGACCGCCCACCGCCGCAAGGGAGCGCCCAGCGACGCCGTGGTGCGCAACTTGTCGGACGCCGCGGGAATAATCGTCGAGGAGAGCAATCGCTAAGGTGCCCGCATGCCCGATTCGATGACAGCTATCGCCGAGGCGCCGGTCTCGGTCGACGCGCTCACGACCAAGG
>JBKPDA010000169.1:0-10406 GCA_046727635.1 Actinomycetota bacterium
CCTTCATGAGCTCGCGACCGCCGTGACCTCCCAGACCAGCACGGCGGGCAGTCCGGCGTAGGCCGCGGTCACCGCGTCGGGCACATGCTCGAACGCGCGCCGCTTCGCCACCACGTGCAGGGCCGCGAGCTTCGGCTCTACGCAGTCGTGCACGCTCAGCCCTGCTCCTCGGAAGGTAGCCATGAAGTCAGCGTGGGTGTGTGGATGCTCGCGGACGAAGGTCCGACCGCCTCGCTCGTCGCTGAAGGGCGCGTGCCAGCCGAGGTTCGCAAGGAACGGGTGCAGCACAGAAACGACCATCCGACCGCCCGGCCTCAGCACCCGAGCGAGCTCGTTCACCGCGACGCCGAGCTCGGCCAGATGCGACAGCGCAAGCCCACAGATCACAAGATCGAAGCTCGCGTCCTCCGCCGGGAGCCGGCGGAGGTCGCCCTCGAGGAAAGTGGCCTCGGGAATGCTCGCGGACGCCCGATGAAGCATCTCGGGGGTGAGGTCCACGCCGGTCACCTCGTGACCGAGCTCCACGAGCCGCCGCGCGTGCCGGCCGGTGCCACAGGCGGCGTCGAGCGCCCGCCCAGGCGGCACGGACTCGATCAGCCGCCACACCACCGGCTGCTCGAGCGCGACGATGGGATTACCAGGCTCGTCGTAATTCTCTGACCAGATGCGGTATCCCGCCCGCGGCTCGGCCTCGCTGGTTGGCTCGCCGGCGCCGAACGCATCGTCATCGAGCAGTCGCCGCACTTCGGCAAGCCGGCGGTCCGCGTCCACGTCGCTTCCGTCGTAGAGATGGCGAAGCAGGGCCAAACCCTCGACGCCGATCAGCAGCTCATTCAGCCGGACGTGACGTGCCACGCCCCGTGACGGTAGTGGCCGTCACGAGTAGTACGCGTCCCAGTAATAAGCCGGACAGGGATCGCCGCCCGCATCGAGCGTCTCGGCGCCGCTGATCGCATCCACCCAGTCGCAAGCGATCGCCAGGCGGGCCGCGTCGAGCGACACCTGCCCGTTGCACACCATGGTCTTCAGGCGGTTCTCGATCGTGTCCTTGTTGGACGCGGTCTCGCCGCCGGTTTGGTAGCGCGGCTCGGGCCAGAGGTTCTGTGGATCGCGCGGAGCGCCGCCGAGCTCGAGCGGGATCAGATGGTCCTCCTCGTAGTCGCTTGGGGTGGTGTCCGAGTAGCCGTACTCCCCGATCTGCTGCGCCTTCAGCGGGTTCGTGTACGAGGTGGGCGGGCGAACCGTGCTGGTCCAGCCCGAGACGCAGATCGTGCCGTCGATGTTGTCCTGGCTGACGTCGGGGTTCGTGGTGCCGATCTGGCAGTAGGGATCCTGCAACGGGAGATGGGACTGCGTGCAGCTGGCGGCCCGCGCTCCGGCGGGAGTGACGGCAATCGCCACGAGCGCAGCGAGGACAAAGGCGAGCAGGGTCGAGCGCATCTGACTCTCCTTGGACGGGGAGGACGGACGGCGCGCAAGCTACGCCCGTTTGGCGCCTCGGAGGTAACCCAAATGTGTACGAGAGTCAGCCGCGGGAGACCCGCTTAGTCCGGCGCCACCCCGTCGTACCGGAACTCCGGGTTGCGCAGCAGCTCTCCGCGGCGCAGCACGAGCAGCGGATGCACCCTCGTGGCGGTGGGCATGAAGTCGCCCGGGAGCGACGGCCCGTCGTAGAGGCAGAGACCGGTCACGCGCAGCTCGTGCACGCGCTGGTGGATGAGGCTCTCGTAGAAACGCCAATCGTCGATCGAGATCGAGGCGGCGGAGTCGCCGTCGGGGCCGGAGAGCACGCGCACGCGTCCGCCCGCCTCGGCGACCACGCCCTCGAACCAGGCGATCAGCGTGCGCGGGTCGAAGTCGGTGTAGGCGGCCACCGAGTCCACCAGCTGCAGCTGCTTCAGCTCACGCCCGGCGAGCCGCCGCTCGAGTGCGCGCCGCAGCGTCTCGGGCAGGACGCCCACCACCACCTCGCCAAGCCCGATCCCCTCGCGTACGTAGCGGGCGCAGAAGTCCGCGGCCTCCTGCGGATCCGAGTACACGATCGCGAGATGGTCGCCCGGCTGCGCTCGGCGCGCCTTGGCCGCTACGTGCTCGAAACTCGCCTCGTCGTCGAATACCCGCCAGACATCTCCATCGCAGCGCTCGCAGCGCGTTGATGTCGACCCCGAAGCGGAATAGAAGAGCTCATTGCATCGCGAGCACTCCAGTACCGGCATTCCCCTGCCTCTTCCCTTCCCCCGAAAGGTGTAGTCAGACTATTTAGCATGTTTTGAGGGAGGGCCGAGGCAGGGTGTACCTATTCGACCACCAGCCCGTGGCGCATGGTGTTCTCGGTGACCACGCGCGGCTCCACGAACTGGAGCAGGTAGTCGGGCCCGCCCGCCTTCGAGCCGATACCGGAGCGCCGATTCCCCCCGAACGGCTGCCGCCCCACCATCGCCCCGGTGATGTGGCGGTTCACGTACAGGTTCCCTACCGGCGTCCTGCGCGCCACCTCGGCCACGGTGGCCGGACTGCGTGAGAACAGTCCACCGGTGAGGGCGAATGGAGAGCGATCGAGCGCGTCGCAGGCCGCTGAGACGCTCGGCACGCGCTCCACCGCGAGGAGCGGCCCGAATATCTCCTCGCGAAGGATCGCGGAGTCGTCGGGCAGGTCCGTGACCAGCGTGGGCGGGCAGAACCAGCCCTCGTCGGGCACTTGCCGCTGTCGCGCCGCCACGCGGCCCTCGGAGCTCGCCAGCTGGCCATAGCCCCTTACCCGCTCCTGCGCCTCGCTCTCGATCACGGGGGGCACCTCGGTGGCGAAGTCGTCGGCCTGGCCCACCACCAGCACCTCCACGGCGCCCGCCAGCCGCTCGATCAGCGTGTCAGCTATTCCCTCGTGCGCCAGCACTCGCGACGCAGCCGAACACTTCTGACCTGCATAGACGAACGCCGACCTGACAATCGCGGGCACTGCGTCGTCGAGATCCGCGTCGGAGTCGACGATCACGCAGTTCTTGCCGCCCATCTCCGCCACCACGCGCTTCACGTGGGCCTGTCCGGGGGGCGTCTCGGCCGCCGCGCGCACGATCTCGAGCCCAACCGCGCTCGAGCCGGTGAAGGCGATCACGTGCACGCGCGGGTCGCGGACCAGCGCCGCGCCCACGTCGCCGAAGCCGGGCAGCAGCGAGATGGCCCCCGGTGGCACGCCCGCCTCGCGCAGCGCCTCCACCAGCATCAGCGCCGACGCCGGCGACTGCTCGGCCGGCTTCAACACCACGCTGTTGCCGGCCGCGAGTCCGGCGGCGGTCATTCCCGTTGGAATGGCCAGCGGGAAGTTCCACGGCGAGATCACAGCCACCACGCCGCGCGGCTCGTAGCGCATCTGGTTGCGCTCGCCGGGGACCTGCAGCAGGTCGGCGCCGGACGCAAGCCGCACCGCCTCTCGCGCGTAGTACTCGAGGAAGTCGATCGCCTCGCACACGTCCGCGTCGGCCTCTGGCCAGGGCTTCGCGCACTCGCGGACCTGCAGCGCCGCGAGCTCCAGGCGACGCTCCCGCAAGATCTCGGCGGCGCGGGCGAGCACCTCGGCGCGGCGCTCGGCGCCCCGAGCGCGCCACTCCGGGAACGCCGCGGCGGCGGCTTCCACGGCCTCGGCCGCGTCGGCCTCGGTCGACCGCCCGGCGGTGGCCACCACCAGCGAGGGTGCGCCCGGGTCCGTCGACTCGAAGCCCTCGGCGGCGCCCCGGTGGCCGCCGACGAGGATCGGTACCGCCAGCGGCAGCCGCGGGTCGAGCTCGCGCAGAGCCGTCACCAGCGACTCCCGTTCCGGCGCCCGCCTCAGCTCCAGGGTGGGCTCGTTGGCGAACGGCCTCACGGCGGCGCCAGGAGCTCCTCGAGCGGCACGCCGCGCGCCTGCTCGTGCAGGAACGACTCGTTGGAGGTGTTCTCGAGCAGACGGCGCACGAGGTAGGCCATGCCCGCCACGAGATCGCCCACCGGGCAGTACACGCGCACGCGAAAGCCCTCGGTCGCGAGCGCGTGGCCGAGCTCGTCGCCCAGGCCGCGCAGCACCTGCAGCTCGAGGTCGCGGTCCTCGCCACCCGCGGCCCGGTTGCAGGCGATCGCGTGCGACACCGAGCGCAGATTGTGCGATCCGATCGCCACCCGCACCAGCGACCGCGCGTCCACCAGGCGGCGGGTGAGCTGCTCGAAGTTGCGGTCGCACTCGGCCTTCACCTCGAACACCGGCGGCTGCCAGCCGTGCTGGCGCGCCTCCACGATCTCGTGATCCCAGTAGGCGCCCTTAACGAGGCGGACCACCAGGGGCGGCTGGCGGCCGCTCGCGCTCGCCCATTCCAGGATCCGGTCGAGCTGCCCGGGCGACTCGCGCAGGTACGCCTGGAGCACCAGCCCGGCGGAGGGCCCGTCGCGGAACTCCTCCTCGTCGAGCAGCCCGAAGATCAGCTCCATCGTGGTCTCGAGCGCGTCCACCGACTCCATATCGATGTGCAGGTGCGCGCCCAGGTCGCGCGCCTTGCGCAGCAGCGGGCGCATCCGCCGCGAGGCGTCCTCGCTGCCGCGGGCGGGCGCGTCCGGGCGCATGTGCGGCGTGAGCGCCGACACCTTCACCGACAGGTTCGCCCGCGGCAGCGGGCCAAGCGAGTCCGCCTCCAGCGTGGGACGCTCGGGCCAGCCGGCGGCGGCCTCGGCCAGCGTGTCGAGCGCGTCCGCGCAGCGCTCCGCGTAGCGGTCGGCCTCCGCCTCCGTCACCGTGGCCTCCCCCAACAGGTCGACCGACGAGGCGTTCCCCTCGCGCCAGAGCTCGCTAAGGACGCCCAGCGCCTTGCGAGGCGACTCCCCGACGATGAACCGGTGCGCCATGTGCCGCACGCCACCGGCCGCGGCGGCGCCCAGGGCGGCGCGACCGGGCTTGCTCGCGCCCATGCGCATGGCCACGTCGATCGACGGTGGCCGCTCGCCCAGCTCGCCCAGATACCCGGTGAGATGGCTCGCCAGATCGTCCAGCGAGCGGCAGGCGGGCGTCACGTCCACGAACCGAAACAGGGCCGCGCGCAGCTTCGCGTCCTGGGACGCCAGCTCCATCGCCTTGGCGTCGAGCGCCTTCACAGGGCGGAGCCCGCGCTTCGGGAAGGCGGCGAACAGCGCCCGCCCTACGCGACCCAGCTCCTGCTCGACGGCCGGGTCGGATGTGGCCTGGCTCTCGGGCACGGCCGTAAGCTACTCCGGGTAGTGCGCCTCAGGGCACTAGGCCCCGCCGGGCGGTTGGCTAACCTGGCGAGCCCTATGCGCTACCCGGTTGAGACGTTCACCGAGGAAGAGCGGGCGCTTCTCGCGCCCCACTTCACGAACCTCGACCTTCCGGTGTTCGCGCTCGTCAACCTGCCGGAGACCGTCAAGGGGGCGCTGTTCGCCCGCTACTCCCGCTACGGCGGCACCCTGCGGCGGCTGTTCCTGGAGGAGTTCGCGGCGGACCTGCCGGCCGCCGCGAACGTGCCCTTCGACGGCGCCGAGGGCGAGCGGGCCGCGGATCTCTACCGCAAGATCTTCCTTGGCTACGGCGACGACTCGGTGGGCCAGCTCGGCGGAGCCCATGTGGCCTGCGAGTGGGTGTCGAACGTCATGACCAAGGTGCTGCAGCGCGGCCGCCTGGCGGCCTACCTCGAGCAATCCACGCGCTACATCGCCTACGACGCGCCGATGCCGGGCGGCGGCTACCGCTACTGGCGCCACGAGTCGCTGGGTCCCGAGTACGAGGCCGCGATGGACGGCCTGTTCGACGCCTACGCCACCGCCCTGCCGCGTGTCGAGGCCTGGGCGGAGGAGCGCTTCCCGCGCGCCGAGGGCGAGCCCGAGGCCGCGCACCGCCGCTCGATCAAGGCAAAGGCGCTCGACCTGCTGCGCGGCCTCCTGCCCGCCGCGTCGCTCTCCCACATGGGCATCTTCGCCACCGGCCAGGCCTACGAGCAGCTGCTGCTGCGCCTCCATGCCTCGCCGCTGCCCGAAGCGCGCGACTACGGGCGCATGATCCTCGCCGAGCTCACGCAGGTGATGCCGAGCTTCGTCTCACGCGTGGTGAAGCCCGACCGGGGCGGCCGCTGGATCGACTACATCCAGGAGCGCGGCCGGGCAGCCGACCGCTGGGCCGCGCGCCTTGGGCTGGACAGCGAGCGTGCGCGCGAGGACACGCATCCGTCCGTGCGCCTCCTAGCGGCGCGCGGCAGCGAGGACGACCTGCTCGCCGCTCTGCTGTTCGAGGCTGCCGGGGTGTCGGAGGAAGAGGTGCGCGCTGCCGTGCGGGTGCTCCCGCCGGACGAGCGGGCCACGCTTCTCACCGAGCTGGTGGGCGAGCGCGAGAACCGCCGTCACCGCCCCGGGCGCGGGCTCGAGGCGCTCAGCTACCGCTTCGAGGTGGTCGGCGACTACGGCGCCTTCCGCGACCTCCAGCGCCACCGCATGCTCACGATCCAGTGGCAGCCGTTCACGCCTGATCTCGGCGCGGGCGTGCCCGAGGAGCTCGCCGCGGCGGGCGTGGCCGACGACTACCGGCGCGGCCTGGAGCGCTCCCGCGACGAGTACGAGCGGCTTGTCGACGCCGGCTTACGCGAGCTCGCGCCGTACGCGCTCTGCCTCGGCTACCGGATCCGCTACGTGCTCGACATGAACGCCCGCGAGGCGATGCACCTGATCGAGCTGCGCTCGGGCCGCGAGGGCCATCCGAGCTACCGCGCTGTGGCGCACGAGCTGCACGCCCAGATCGAGCGCGTTCACCCCGCGGTTGCGGCGATGATGACCCACGTGGATCGCGACACCGAGCCTCGCCTCGAGCGGATCCTCTCCGAGATCCGCACCCACGCCCGCCGCGCCGCGCGGGTATAGGAGGTCGTGGACCGCGAGCTCCCATCCGGCCGGCGCGTGGCGCCGTCGATCCTGTCTGCCGACTACTCGCGCCTCGGCGCGGAGGTGCAGGAGGTGATGGACGCCGGCGCGCGGGTGATCCACGTGGACGTGATGGACGGGCACTTCGTCCCGCCGATCACGATCGGGCCACTGATCGTCGAGTCGCTGCGCGAGCAGATCCACGAGAGCGACGGCTGGATCGACGTCCACCTGATGATCGAGCGACCGGAACGCCACGTGGCGGACTTCGTGAGCGCCGGGGCGGACTCGATCTCGATCCACTGGGAGGCCACGCCGCACGTCCACTACGCGCTCAAGCTGGTGCGTGAGGCGGGGCTCGTCGCCGGGCTCGCGATCAACCCGGCTACCCCCGCCGACACCGTGGCCGCGGTGGCGGACTACTTCGACATCCTGCTGTGCATGACCGTGAACCCCGGTTGGGGCGGTCAGCAGTTCATCGACGGCTCGCTCGACAAGGTGCGCCGCCTGCGCTCGGTCCTGCCGGACCGCGTGGTGATCGAGGTGGACGGCGGTGTGGACGAGGAGACGGCGCGTCCCTGCCGGGAGGCGGGCGCTCGGTTGTTCGTAGCGGGCTCGGCGGTGTTCGGGACGGCGGATCCGGCAGAGGCGTACCAGAAGGTTGCCGCCGCAGCCGGCGCAGAGTAGGACCCGAGACCCGAGACCCGGCGCGGCGCCTGCTAGGCGTTACCCGAATCTCTATCGATTTTATGTAGAATACTCCGGGAGTGGCGCTCCCAGAGTTCGACAGCGACCTCCCCGTCCGGCCAGGTGACACGCTCTCCATTCCTGAGCTGCGCGCCCTCGCCACCCGCCTCGCGGCCGACCCCTCTGAGTGGCGGCACCTCGTGCGGCACGACGCGGACGCGCGCGTCTTCGAGCGCATCGTCGACGAGCCGTCGGTGGAGGCGTGGCTGATCTGCTGGATGCCCGGTCATGACACCGGCTTCCACGACCACGACGTCTCCTCGGGCGCTGTGGCCGTGCTCGAGGGCGAGGTGCGCGAGGAGCGCCTGATCCTGGGCTCCGCCGAGGCGAGCTCGAGGCCGTACGCCGCCGGCGAGGTGTTCGACTTCAGTCCCGCTGACATCCACCGCGTCGTCCATCACGGTGAGGCGCCCACCGTGACCCTGCACGTCTATTCGCCCCGAATCGCGCGTCCTGGCGCGTACTCGATCGGCCCGGACGGCGCCCTGCGCCGCCACCAGGTATCGAACGGCGAAGAGCTGCGGCCCCTCGAGGCCGTCTAAAACCGCCCGCCCTCCCAGAGACCGTCGCCAGAAATGGCGGCGGTCGGGCGGTCGGCTTCCGCGTCAGATGCCCCGCTTCCGGGTAGTAACGTGCCCTGAAGATCGAGAAAAGGAGAGGTGGGGTATGGCAGACGCCGTCCAGGTGGAACGCGATCTCGAGGTACTCCTGAAGGACGAGGACCGCTTCGAGCCGCCGGAGGAGTTCGTCAAGCAGGCCAATTTCTCCGACCCGGCGATCTACGACGAGGCCGAGCGGGACTTCGAGGCCTGGTGGGAGCGGTGGGCCAAGGAGCTCGACTGGTACGAGCCGTGGCAGACCGTGCTCGAGTGGAACCCCCCGTGGGCGAAGTGGTTCCAAGAGGGGAAGCTCAACGTCTCGCACAACTGCCTCGATCGGCACGTGAACGCCGGCAAGGGCGACAAGGTCGCCTACCACTGGGTGGGCGAGAACGGCGACACGCGCGACGTCACCTACGGCGAGCTGCTCGAAATGGTGAAGCGCTTCGCCAATGTGCTGAAGTCGCTCGGCGTCAAGAGTGGCGACGTGGTGGGCATCTACATGCCGATGCTGCCCGAGACGCCGGCGGCGATGCTCGCCTGCGCCCGCATCGGCGCCACCCACAACGTGGTGTTCGGCGGCTTCTCCGTGGAGGCCGTGCGCGAGCGCATGGAGGTGTCGGACGCGAAGGTGCTGGTCACCGCGGACGCCACCCTCCGCCGCGGCAAGCCCACCCCGATGAAGGCGAACGTGGACGAGATCCTCGGCTCGCTGCCGAAGCTCGATCACGTGGTGGTGGTGAACCGCACTGACTCCGACTGCCCGATGCAGGAGGGCCGCGACGTCTGGTGGCACGAGGAGCTCGAGAAGGTCGACGCCGAGTGCGAGCCGGAGCAGCTCGACGCCGAGCACCCGCTCTACATCCTCTACACCTCAGGGTCGACGGCCAAGCCGAAGGGCATCCTGCACACCACCGGCGGCTACCTGACGGGCGTCTACGCGACGATGAAGGCGATATTCGACATCAAGCCGGACTCGGACATCTTCTGGTGCGCGGCCGACATCGGCTGGGTCACCGGCCACTCGTACATCGTCTACGGGCCACTGGCGAACGGCGTCACGTCCGTGATGTACGAGGGCGCACCGGACTACCCGGACAAGGACCGCTGGTGGGAGATCGTGGAGAGGTACAAGGTCACGATCCTCTACACCGCCCCCACCGCCATCCGCGCCTGCATCAAGTGGGGGCGCGAGTATCCGGAGAAGCACGACCTGTCGTCGCTGCGGCTGCTCGGGTCGGTGGGCGAGCCGATCAACCCGAAGGCGTGGGTCTGGTACCACACCGTTATCGGCGGGAAAACGTGCCCGGTAGTCGACACCTGGTGGCAGACCGAGACCGGACACATCATGATCACGCCGCTTCCCGGCATCACCACCACGAAGCCGGGCTCGGCCACCAAGCCGTTCCCGGGCGTCTCCGCCGCGGTGGTGAACAAGGACGGCGAGATCGTGGAGGAAGGCGGCGGCTTCCTCACGCTGCGCCGCCCGTGGCCGGGGATGCTGCGCACGCTCTACAAGGAGGATGACCGCTACGTCGAGACCTACTGGAGCAGGTTCGGCAAGGACGTCTACACGGTTGGCGACGCCTCCAAGATCGACGAGGACGGCTACTTCTGGATCGTGGGCCGCGTGGACGACGTGATCAACGTCTCCGGCCACCGCATGTCCACGATGGAGATCGAGTCGGCGGTGGTCTCGCACGACCGCGTGGCCGAGTGCGCGGTGATCGGCGCCGCGGACGAGGACACGGGCCAGGCCATCGTCGCGTTCGTGACCCTCGAGGGCGGCGGCGACTGGCCGAACGGGTTCGACGACGAGCTCCGCGAGCACGTGGCGAAGAAGATCGGCAAGCTGGCGCGCCCGAAGCGCATCATCCCGGCGGACGACCTGCCAAAGACGCGCTCGGGCAAGATCATGCGGCGGCTGCTGAAGGACATCGCCGAGGGTCGCGAGCTGGGCGACGTGACCACGCTCAGGGATCCGTCGGTTACTGAGGCGATTAAGGAGAAGGTCGCGGCCGGGGAGGACTAGGAGCTCGGAGCTCGGAGCTCGGAGCTCGGAGCTCGGAAGCCGTACTCCGAGCACCGAGCACTGAGCACCGAGCACCTGAGAAGATCCCCCCATGGCGACTAAGTTCACGCTCTCCGAGTCGGACATCCCGACCCACTGGGTGAATC
>JBKPDA010000170.1:0-9633 GCA_046727635.1 Actinomycetota bacterium
CAAGCGCGTGATCGACGACCACGTGCGCCAGTCGATGAAGAAGATCCTGGCCGAGATCCAATCAGGCGACTTCGCCCGCGAGTGGATAGCCGAGAACAAGGCGGGCCAGGAGAACTTCCAGCGAATGCGGGCAGAAGAAAAGAATCATCAGATCGAGCGTGAAGGCAGGGAACTGCGTTCGATGATGGACTGGATCGATCAGGAGTTTTGAGGTCTCGGGTCTCGGGTGTCGGGTGTCGGGAAAGCCCGAGACCCGAGACCCCAGACCCGACACCCCATTTCGCTATCGTGACCCGCTCCTCATGCCGTACGTAAAGGATTACCTGATGACAGCGGGCCCCACGCCCCTGCCCCCTGCCGTTTCCCAGGTCATGGCCGAGCCGATGCTCTACCACCGCGCGCCCGCGTTTGTCGAGGTCTACGCGCGGTGCCTCGAACGCATCAAGCAGGTGTTCCAGACCGAGAACGATGTGCTCGCGTTTGCCGCGTCTGGCTCGGGCGCGATGGAGTCGGCCGTGGCCAACCTGGTGCGCCCGGGCGAGCCCGCACTCGCCGTCTCGTGCGGCAAGTTTGGCGAGCGCTGGGCCGACCTCTGCGACGCCTACGGCGCGCGCACCACGCACCACCAGGTGGAGTGGGGCACGAAGGTCGAGCCGGCCGAGCTCGACCGCGTCATGAGCGAGGTCGAGGAGAAGACCCCGGTGGTCTTCACCACCTACTCGGAGACCTCGACCGGCGTCGTGAACGACATCCAGGCGCTCGCGGAGGTGGCCCACAAGCACGGCGCGCTGATCGCGATCGACGCGGTGTCGGCGCTCGGCGCCATCCCGGTGAACCAGGACGCCTGGAACATCGACGTGGTGGTCACCGGCTCGCAGAAGGCGCTCATGTGCCCGCCCGGGCTGGCCTTCGCGGGCGTCAACGAGGCAGCGCTGGCGCGGGCCGCCGAGTCGCCCGGGCGCCGACACTACTTCGACTGGGGCCTCACCGTGAAGGGCCAGCGCAAGGACCCGCCCGACAGCCCGTTCACGCCCGCCGTCGGACTCTTCATGGCGCTCGACGTGGCGCTCGACCTGATCCTCGAAAAGGAGGGCCTCGAGGCCGTCTTCGAGCGCCACGCGCTGCTCGGTCGCGCCACCCGCGAGGCCGCCAAGGCGCTCGACCTCGAGCTGTTCGGTCCTGAGGACGAGCGGGCCAACGTGGTCACCGCCATCAAGCTTCCCGAGGGCATCGACGGCGGCCAGGTGCCGAAGATCATGCGCGACAAGTACCGCATCACGGTCGCCGGCGGGCAGAGCCAGCTGAAGGGCAAGATCGTGCGCATCGCCCATTGCGGCTACTTCGGCGCCTTCGACATCCTCACCGCGGTCAGCGCGCTCGAGATGGTGCTCACCGAGCTCGGCCACGAGGTCGAGCTGGGCGCCGGCGTGGCGGCCGCGCAGCGCATCTTCCTCGAGGCGGGCGTCCCGGCCGCCACCCCCGCGTGAACGACGGCTTCCGCGTCCTGGTCAAGGAGAAGATCGCCGACTCGGGCGTGGACCTCCTGCGGGAGCGCTTCGACGTCGACCTCGGCGTGGACTGGGAGGACGGCGAGCTGGCGGAGCGGATTGCCGACTACGACGCGATCCTGATCCGCTCGGCCACCAAGCTCACCTCCGACCTGATCGAGAAGGGCACACGGCTGAAGGTGATCGGCCGCGCGGGCGTGGGCGTGGACAACGTGGATGTGCCCGCGGCTACGAAGCGAGGCATCATCGTGGCCAACGCGCCCGAGGCGAACACGATCGCCGCGGCCGAGCACACGATGGCGCTGCTGCTGGCGCTGTGCCGCAACATCCCGCAGGCGCATGGCTCCCTTGTCGGCGGCAAGTGGGAGCGCTCGAAGTTCGGCGGCATGGAGGTGTACGAGAAAACGCTCGGCATCCTCGGCTTCGGTCGCATCGGCACCTACGTGGCCGAGCGCGCGAAGTCGTTCGGCATGCACGTGATCGCGTTCGACCCGTTCGTGTCGGGCGAGCGCTACCGGGAGCTCGGCGTGGAGAAGGCCGAGACCTCCGACGACGTCTACGCCAACGCCGACATCATCACCCTCCACCTGCCCAAGACGCCCGAGACCGCCGGCTGGCTGAACGCCGAGGCCTTCGCGAAGATGCGGCACGGCGTGCGGATCATCAACGTCGCGCGCGGCGAGCTGATCGACCACGAGGCGCTGCAGCGCGCGCTCGAGTCCGGCAAGGTGGGCGGCGCGGCGCTCGACGTCTTCCCGCACGAGCCGATCACAGAGCACCCGCTGTTCGGCATGCAGCACGTGATCGTCACGCCGCACCTGGGTGCGTCAACGGCCGAGGCGCAGGACCGCGCCGGCGTGATCACCGCGGAGCAGGTGGTGGCGGCGCTCGAGGGCGGGATCGTGACGAACGCGGTGAACATCCCGCGCCTCAGCGCGGAGGACATGGAGCAGCTAGGGCCGCTGATGCCGCTCTGCACCAAGCTGGGACGGCTGGCGATGGCGCTGGGAGAGGCGTCGTCGGTGGAGCGGATCCAGATCCGCTACGAGGGCCGCCTCGCCGACTACGACACGCGCCTGCTCACGATCGCGGTGCTGAACGGCGTGCTCGAGGGGCACACCGAGGAGCCGGTGAACTTTGTGAACGCGCACACCCTGGCCGACGAGCGCGGCATCCGCGTGGCCGAGGAGAAGGATCCGGAGTCGGTGGACTTCAACGAGGTCGTGAGAGTCGCCGTGGTGTCCGACGCGGGCTCGAGCGAGGTGGCCGGCACCGGCTTCGGGCCGCGCCAGGTGCCGCATCTCGTGTCCGTCTGGGGGCAGAGCTTCAACATGGAGATGCCGGACCACTTCGCGATCTTCCGCTACCGCGACCAGCCCGGCATGATCGGCCGCGTGGGGGCGGCGTTCGGGCGCCATGGCGTGAACATCCACTCGGCCGCGGTCGGTGCCGAGGAGGACGCGGATGAGGCCGTGATGGCCATCACCACCGACGGGCCCGTTCCTCACGAGGTGATCGAGGAGATCACCGCCGCGGACGACTTCCACGAGGGCCGCGCGGTCAATCTCTAGAACAAACGTCGATAGGACCTGATTTTCAGGTCGCTCCTCCGTTTCTAGGTCTGAAGCCCTTCAACGCAGAGGAGTAGACCTTTGAAGATTCCGTATCGACACCTCGCGGCGACCGGCGCGATCCTGGCGCTGGCCGGCGGAGGCACGGCCCTGGCGCACGGTAACGGGCACGGCCATGGGCCATTCGGCGACACCGGCCCGAGCGGCCCCACCGGTGCGACCGGAACGACCGGCGCGACCGGCCCGACCGGAAATCACGGCAAGCACCACGGCTGGAGGAACAAGGACAAGCACAAGCACCACAAGGTCGCCTTCATCTTCCGTGGCACGTGGAACGCCGGGGACGGCAGCGTGACCGTGACCGGCGGTAACGCGCACGTTCGCAAGGGCGGCTTCGTGGGCCAGAAGGTCACGTTCGACCTGACGAACGCGAGGATCGTGGTCGGCGACACGAACAATGACGGCTCGAAGACGATCGCCGACGTGAAGGACGGCGATACGGTGCTCGTCCACGCGCGGCTGCCGCGCGACGGCTCCGCGACCCAGCCGTTCGTCGCACGCAAGCTGATCGACCTCACCAACGTGCCGTCGGATGACTGAAACGGGCGAGGTGCACAGCCATAACAAGAGACACCGCGGCTACGAGTGATTGCCGGCGTCTCTGGCCCGAGTCGGGGGTGAAACGGATGGCTCCTCGTTTGCCTGGCGGGGAGCCATCCAAGCTTTTGGCATCCTGCTGGAATGCCGATAGCTTCCGCGATGGGCGATATCGCGGCGGACCTGCCCAAGACGAGGACCCTCCTCGCGCCGCGGCTGAGGACGTTTGGAGACGATCGCCTCGGCCGGCTGGCGGCGGCCGGCGACGAGCGTGCGTTCGCCGTCGTCTACGAGCGGCACCATCAGGCGCTGTATCGCTACTGCCGATCGATCCTGGGCGACCACGAGGACGCCGCAGACGCGCTGCAGAGCACGATGGCCGCGGCGCTGCGCGGCCTCAAGGGCGAGACGCGCGAGATACGGCTCAAGCCATGGCTGTTCCGGATCGCTCACAACGAATGCATCGCGCTGCTTCGCACACGACAGCCGCAGGTGGCGATCGACGAGTCGCTCGAGCTGGTAGCTCCCGAGGGAGCGGATCGCGAGCGGCTTCAGCAGCTGGTGGCCGACCTACGCGAGCTCAGCGAGGCACAGCGCAGCGCCCTCGTGCTGCGCGAGCTGAACGGTCTCGGCCACGACGAGATCGCGGCGGTGCTGGGCACCACGCCGGCGGGCGCGCGCCAGACCGTGTTCGAGGCGCGCAACGCACTTCACGAGTTTGCGGAGGGTCGAGCGATGGAGTGTGAGAGCGTCAGGCAGGCGCTCTCGGACAACGACGGGCGAGTGCTGCGTGGCCGAAAGCTGCGCGCCCACGTTCGATCGTGTGCCTCGTGCCGGGACTTCCGGGACCTGATCGGCACCCGCAAGCGCGATCTGGCGATGATCGCGCCGCCGATTCCCGCCGCTGTCGCTGCCGGGGTCCTGCACCACCTGGTAGCCGGCGGAGCGGCCACGGCGACCGGTGGCGGCGCCGGCGCGGGCGCGGGCGGCGCCGGGCTGGGCTCGCTGGCCGCCGGTAAGGCGGTGGCGGCGTCCACTGCCTTCAAGGCGGCCGCCATCGTGGCGGCCACGGCGGCGGTGGGCGTGGGCACCGTGGAGACGGTCCACCAGGTTGAGCACGCGGGCGCGTCGAAGGCCACGAAGGCGGCGCCGCCGTTGCACCAGTCGCAACCCGCGGGCGCGAGCGGGCACGTCACCGTCAACAGCTCGTCGCACGGCTCCGCCACGGCGACGGCGCACAGCCGGCGCACGGCAACGAAGCAGCACGGGTCCCGGGCGACCACGCACAAGTCCGTGCCTTCGGCCAAGTCCCACTCGCACTCGGGCAAGACGCACAGGCATCACGCGGGTGGGAACTCGAACGGCGCGGGTCAGAGCGGGGGCCACAAGACCACCCCGAAGCACGAGCATCCGCAGCACCCGACCACGCCCACCGGGAAGGGCGACACCCCCGGAGCCGGCAAGGGCCGACCGACGACGAAAGGGCCATCCGCCACGTCCCCTGGGGACGGGAAGAAAACACCGACTGTGACGACCCCCACGCTCCCACCGCAGACCCAGGACGGCGCGGGGCTTTCCGACTCTGAGCGGGGAGCGAGCGGCCGCTCCAAGGGCATCACCGACGGGCTGACGAAGAACTGACGCGACCCCGTGCTGCGAATCGCCTAGGCTGGCAGGCGTGCGAGCCCTGGTGATCGCCAAGCACGGGCCCCCCGAGGTGATGATGGTCCAGGAGCGGCCGGACCCAACGCCGGGTCCGGGCGAGGTGCGCATCGCCGTGAAGGCGGCGGGCATCAACTTTGCCGACCTGCTGGCTCGGCTGGGTCTCTATCCGGACGGGCCGAAGCCTCCGTGCGTTGTGGGCTACGAGGTGGCGGGCGAGGTGGACGCGGTCGGCGACGGCGTGGAGGGCATCTCGGTGGGCGACCGCGTGATGGCCGGCACGCGCTTCGGCGGCTACGCCGAGCTGGCCGTGGCGCCTGCGGCAGGCGTCCTGCCGCTGCTGGACGGCTGGAGCTTCGAGGAGGGCGCCTCGTTTCCAGTGGTGTATGCGACCGCGTATGCGGCCCTGCTCCGCTACGGCTCGCTGCGCCGCGGGGAGCGGCTGCTGTTGCAGGCCGCGGCCGGGGGAGTGGGCATCGCGAGCACGCAGATCGCCAAGCACGTGGGGGCCGAGGTGTTTGGCACCGCATCGGCGTCGAAGCACCACGCGATCAGGGGCTTCGGCGTGGACCACGCGATCGACTACCGCTCGCAGGACTTCGCCAAGGAGGTGCGCCGCATCACGGGCCAGAAGCACCCGCTCGACGTGATCGTGGACGGCGTGGGCGGGCGCAGCTTCAAGCAGGGCTACTCGCTGCTGAACGCCGGCGGCCGGCTGGTGTGCATCGGCGCCTCCGCGATCATGGAGGGAGAGAGCCGGAACCTGCCTCGCGCGTTGCGGACGCTCGCGAGCATGCCGCGCTTCAACCCGCTCCGGATGATGTCCCAGTCGCGCGCGGTGATAGGCCTCAACATGCTCAGGATCTGGGACGCCCACGGCGCCTCGCCGGAGGACACGGCGGCGCTGGCCGAGCTCGTGGCCACGGGCACGGTCAGGCCGGTGGTGGCCGAGGCGTTCCCGCTCGAGCGCGGTGGCGACGCGCACCGCTTCGTGGCCGAGCGTAAGAACGTCGGCAAGGTCGTTCTGACCGTGTAGCCTTAGCGGTCGATGTCGTTCCAGCTCTCCCTTCGACTTCTCCTCCTCCCCCTTCGGGGGGAATAGCGCGTGGCGGCCGCGTAGCCGCAAACCGAGGAGAAATCAGGGTGGGACACGAAAGGTAAGAACGACATGGCAGAACCCGCGGTAAGAGACGAGCAGGACCGAGTACGGGTCTTCGACACGACCCTGCGCGACGGCGAGCAATCGCCCGGCATCTCGCTGAACAGGCAGGAGAAGCTGGAGATCGCGCACCAGCTCGCGCGGCTCGGCGTGGACATCATCGAGGCGGGCTTCCCGATCGCCTCCCCGGGCGACTTCGAGGCTGTGCAGGCGATCGCGCGCGAGGTGCACGGCCCCGTGATCTGCGGCCTGGCGCGCACCGGCTTCCAGGACATCGACGCGGCCTGGAACGCGGTGAAGGACTCCGAGCGCCCGCGCATCCACACCTTCATCTCCACCAGCGACATCCACATCACGTACCAGCTTCAGACCACGCGCGAGGACGTGAAGGGCCAGGCCCGCGCGGCGGTGGCGCACGCGAAGAGCTACTGCGACGACGTGGAGTTCTCGCCGATGGACGCCACCCGCTCCGAGCTGGAGTTCACCGCCGAGGTCCTGCAGATCGCGCTCGACGAGGGCGCCACCACGATCAACGTCCCGGACACGGTGGGCTACTCGATGCCGGACGAGTACGCCGCGATGTGGGCGGAGCTCTACCGGCTCGTTCCCGACCTGAAGAACGTTGTCACCTCGGTGCACTGCCACGACGACCTCGGCCTGGCCGTGGCCAACTCGTTCGCCGGCGTCCGCGCCGGCTGCCGCCAGGTGGAGTGCGCGATCAACGGCATCGGGGAGCGCGCCGGCAACGCCTCGCTCGAGGAGATCGTGATGCTGCTGCGCACGCGCGAGCAGGCCCACGGGCTGTGGACCGGGGTCGAGACCACCGAGATCGCCCGCACCAGCCGCCTCGTGTCGCGCCTCACCGGCTACCAGGTGCAGCCGAACAAGGCGATCGTGGGGCGCAACGCGTTCGCGCACGAGTCCGGCATCCACCAGGACGGCGTGCTGAAGGAGCGCACCACCTACGAGATCATGGACGCGACCACGATCGGCCTCGAGACGAACTCGCTGGTGCTCGGCAAGCACTCGGGCCGGCACGCGCTGCGCAACGCGCTCGAGGAGCTCGGCTTCCAGGTGGACGGCGCGGCGCTGAACACCGCGTTCAAGCGCTTCAAGGAGCTGGCGGACAAGAAGAAGAAGGTCACCGCGCTCGACCTGGAGGCGATCGTCTCCGACCAGATGCGCGAGTCCCCGACCGCATTCCAGCTCGAGTCCTTCGACGTGGAGGCGTCGTCCACGCGCTCCCCGCTCGCCACCGCCCGGGTGCGGCTGCCGGGGGGCGAGATCTCCGAGGGCAGCTTCACGGGTGACGGGCCGATCGACGCGTTCTTCAGCGCCTTGAACGCCGCCACCGGATACGAGGCGCGGCTCAAGGAGTACCACGTAAGCGCGGTCACGGGCGGTCGCGACGCGCTCGGCGAGGTCACGGTGCTGATCGAGTACCACGGCAAGCTCTCCTCGGGTCAGGGCGTGTCCACGGACATCCTCGAGGCCTCGGGCCGGGCGTACCTGCGCGCGCTCACGAACGCGCTCGCGGACTCGCCGGTGCAGGAGGCGGAGCACCACCTCGAGGAGGCTGCGCACGCGCCCGCCCCGTAGGGTGGGCCGGTGCGCGACGACTTCACCTGGGTCGACGGCGAGCGGCTGATCCGCTTCGGCGCGGACGCGCTCGCCGAGGCGCCCGACCTGCTGGCCGAGCGCGGCTTCGCGGACTACGCGCTGCTCACCACGCCGCGCGCCGAAGTCGCCGCCAAAGCGCTGGTGAACAGCGCTGACGTCGTGCTGCACGTTCCGCCGGGGCCCGTGCCCGATGCTGCCGCGGCGGTCCGGGACGGCGTGGAAGGGCGGCCGCTCGTGGCATTGGGCGGCGGCCGCGTGGTGGACTCGGCCAAGGCGCTCGCGGGAGCCGATGGACTGGCCTGCGCGGCCGTGCCCACCACGCTGTCGGGCGCCGAGCTCAGCCGCATCCACCGGATGCCGGCCGGGGTGGAGCAGTTCACGCTCGTGCGCCCCTCGCTCGTCATTGCGGACCCGAAGCTCATGGCCTCCGCGCCGATGCCCGGCCTCGCGGCCAGCGCGATGAACGCCCTCGGCCACGCAACCGAGGCGCTCTACCACCCGCTGGCCAACCCCGTGTCCGACGCAGCCGCGCTCGACGCGGCGCGCCTGATCGCCGACGGGCTCGGCTCGGAGGAGCCGGACCGCGACCAGCTCGCGCTCGGCGCGCTGTTGGCCGGGTACGCGCTCGGCTGCACGGGCCTGCTCGTGCACCACATCCTCTCCCAGTCACTCGTGCGCATCGCGGGCACGCCTCATGCCGAGACGAACGCGGTGATCCTCCCGCACGCACTGGGGCTGATGACGGTGCGCGCCCCGGAGGCGCTGGGCCGGCTCGCGCGGGCACTCGGCTCGGATCGCGAGGACCCGGAGCGAGCGGTGGCGCAGGCGGCGGTGCTGTCGGCGCGAGCCGGGGTCACGCGGCTGGTGGACCTCGGCGTGGAGTGGCCGCAGCTGGACGAGGTCGTGCAGGCGGCACTCGTCCGCCCGGAGCTGCGCCTGACGCCCGAGCCGCCGGGGGCGCGGGAGCTGAAGGACCTGCTGGAGGAGGCGTACGAATGACGGCTTGGCACGTACGCAGGGGTGTCGGCGCCCAAGCCCCGGGTATCACAGCGCGGAATCCCTGGACAAGGAGGATCCATGCTCTGGCTGATAATCGGAATTGTGCTGCTCGTGATCGCCATTGCCGGCGGCACGATCATTCACCCGGTTCTGTTCGCGCTGGCGATTCTGGCGCTCGCGGTCTTCTTCTTCGGCCGCGGCCGGCCCGCCGGCACCTGGTGACGTAGGCTCAGTCCCCGTCTGGCCAGCGGCCGTGCTCCTCGAAGTAGCGCCGGGCAGCTTCCTCACGCTCACGCTCGCCCTCGCCCTCGGCGCCGATGCGGAACAGCAGGTTGAACAAGAGCACAGACACGCCGGCGCCCGTGAACAGCGCCCAGCCTTCCCAGCCTGACCCGGTCGGGCCGGCGTCCGCCACAAGCACCACCTGCCCGGCGAGGATCAGCGCGCCGGCGATTCCGTAGCGCACCGTGAACAGGAGCACCTGCTTCATCCACATGAAGCTACCCGTGACTGCCGC
>JBKPDA010000171.1:0-6697 GCA_046727635.1 Actinomycetota bacterium
CTCCACGAACGTGGTGGAGCACCCGCGGCTGGTGGCCGAGCGGATCGTGCGGCTTGCCAAGCTCGTGGGCCGCAAGAACGTGATGGGCGGCACCGACTGCGGCTTCGCCCAGGGCCCGTTCATCCAGCGCGTGCACCCCACGATCATGTGGGCGAAGCTCGCGGCGCTCGCCGAGGGCGCGCGGATCGCCACGCGCGAGCTCTGGGGGGCGCCCGTCGCGGCGTAGCCGTTGGCGGCGCAGAACCGCCGCGCGCCGCGGAAGAACGACGGGCAACGAGCGGTGCCGCTTGGCCACCCCCTGGGGGCGCGCAGCCGCCCTGCGCCGCCCCCGCTAGTGCCCCTGCGACCGCTCCAGCGCGTGCGCCACGCTGTCGAGGTGCTTTCGCATCGCGCGCTCGGCCCTGTCCGCGTCCCCGGACGTGACCGCCTCGACGATCGCGGCGTGCTCGGCGTGGGACTGCGACGGCCGGCCGGGAATCAGGATCGTCCTGAACTGGAAGCGCACCATCTGCGAGTTGAGCGAGCGGATCAGCCTCTGCGCGGTGGCGTGGCCGGAGAGCTCGACGATCTTCGCGTGCAGCATGGCGTTCACATCGGAGGCCCTGAGCAGGTCCTGCTCGTCGAGCGCCTGCCGCTGCCGGTCGAGCACGGAGCGCAGCTCCGCGGCCCCCTCCGGCGTGATGCGGGCAGCCGCCTGGCGGGCCGCGAGCCCCTCGAGCGCGGCGCGCGCCTGGAGGATCTCCACTGCCTCCTGCTCCGACACGAACCTGACGCGGGCGCCCCGGTGGGGCTCCCGCTCGACGAGCCCCTCGTGCTCCAGGCGGACGAGCGCGGTGCGCACGGCCGCACGCGGCAGTTGGAACGCGGTGCTCATCTCGGCCTCGATCAGGCGCTGATTCGGCGCCAGCTCGCCGCGCACGATCGCGTCGCGAAGCCTGTGGTAGCCGTCGTCCTCGCGTACTCGCTGCGTCGTGCTCATGCCCTTGGAGTCTCGTCCTCCCTCAACTGCTGAGCGTACTCATAACGTCCGCTTCACGCCAGATCGTCTCAAAGATTGTTGACAAGATAGCGAACGATACGGTTAAATCGGCGCTCGTGAGGACGGGGCGCCCCGCTCGTTCGGCGCGCCGCCGTTCCGGAACGAGGAAGAGGAGGGGTCAGTGGTTTCGCAGGCTCGGAGGGCCGCTTTTTTCGCCGTCCTGCTTGTCGGGCTGGCGGTGGCAGTCGCGGCGTGCGGCAGCTCGAACAAGAGCTCTACATCGTCGGGGGCCAGCACCGCCGCCGGTGGCGGGGCGTCCACAACAGGTGCAGCCGGAACCGGCGGCGCCGGTGAGAAGTCGGTAACCGACTACCAGGCCTACGTAGGCGGAACGCCGGGCAAGGCCGACTCGAGCAAGTCGCCGATCTACATCGGCTGGGTGAACCAGCAAGGTGGTCAGCAGGTGATCGGCGCCGCGGCCACGGACGGCGCGGACCTCGCCGTGAAGGTGGTGAACGACCAGCTGGGCGGCATCGACGGTCATCCCGTCGTGCTCAAGAAGTGCTTCATCAAGAGCGCCGAGGAAGAGGGCACCACCTGCGCCCAGAAGCTCGGCAACGACAAGTCGGTCCAGACCATCGACCTGGGTGGCATCGCGATCGGCATCCAGCCGTTCTACTCCACGATCGGCGGCAAAAAGCCTGTGATCGTGGGCGTGGCGGTGACCCCGGTGGACACCGTCCAGAAGAACGCGGTGATCCTGTTCGGCGACGTGACGAAGGTGCTCGGGCCGTTCGGCACCTACGCGCGAGACATCCTGCACGCCAAGACCGCGGCGCTGGTCTATCCCAACATCGCGGGCATCACGGACGGTGCGGCCGCGTTGTCGAAGGGCCTGACCGACGCGGGCGTGAAGGTGAAGAAGGTGGGCTACGCCCAGGGCCAGACGGACCTGATCGGTCCGCTCACGGCCGCTGGGGCGCAGACCGCCGACATGGTGATCCCGTACGGCCCGGCCGACAGCTGCGTGAACCAGGCGAAGGGCCTGAAGCAGCTCGGCATCACCGACGCGAAGAAGATCGTGTCGGCGCCACTCTGCCTGAACCCGACGGTGCAGGCAGGACTCGGCGGCGACTACCCGATCTGGACCTACGCGATCGCGAGCTCGCTGTACGGCGACAAGACCGATCCGGGCATGCCGGCGTACATGAAGGTCACCCAGCAGTACAACGTGAAGGACGCGCCGGACCCGTGGGTGATCGTGTCGTTCGCGCAGGTGCTCACAACGGTGAAGTTCCTCAACGAGGTGGGTGTGAACAACCTCAACACGCAGGCCATTCTCTCCAAGGCGAAGGCGTTCACCGGTCCGGTGGCGCTCGGTGCGCCCCAGCTCCAGTGCGGGAAGTACTCCGACGCCCCGGCTGTGTGCAACGATCGCACGCAGTTCTTCACCTACGGCGGGAAGCTCGCGTTCAACAAGTCGGCGTCGTGGCTGCAGCCGCCCCAGTAAGGCGGGGCGGAGCCGCGGCATAACGCGCGACCGGTGGGGCCGTCCGAGCGACCGGCCCCACCGGTCTGACCACGCGGGGGATTGATGCAACAGCTGCTCCTCTTCGTACTCCTCGGGCTCGGATCCGGCGCGCTGATCGCGGGGATCGCGCTGGCCGTGGTGCTCACCTACCGCGGCTCGGGGATCATCAACCTCGCCACCGGCGGTGTGGCGATGATCGCCGGGTACGCGTACTGGTCGCTGCGCACGGGCGAGTACGGCATGCACTTCGGCACGGCGCCGGCGCTGCTGCTCACGCTGGTGATCACGCTCGTGGTCGGCACGCTGATCGAGCTCGTGGCGTTCAGGCCGCTGCGCAATGCGGCGCCGCTGGCCAAGCTCGTCTCGTCGCTGGGCGTGCTGCTCGTGATGCAGGCATCGATGCTGCTCGCGTTCGGCACCACGCAGAAGCCGCAGCCCGCGGTGCTGCCGAGCGGCACCGTGCACGTGCTCGGCTCGACGGTGCCGGTGGACAGGTTCATCCTGGCCGGGATCGTCGTGGCGATCGCGATCGCCCTCGCGGTGGCCTACCGCTTCACGCGCTTCGGCCTCGCCACGCGCGCGGTGTCGGAGAACGAGCTGTCGGCGATGCTCGGCGGCCTGTCCGCCAACGAGCTGTCGCTCGCCAACACGCTGCTGGCGAGCGTGGTGGCGGGCGCCATCGGCGTGCTCGCCGCGTCGGTCACGCAGCTCGACGCCACGTCGCTGCCGCTGCAGGTGGTGCCGGCGCTTGCAGCGGCGCTGCTCGCCCGCCTCACCTCGTTCGGGATCGCGTGCGCCGCCGGGCTCGGCATCGGCATCATCAACTCGCTGATCGACTACTTCTCCACGAAGTCGTGGTTCCCCACCGACCACGGGGTGCCGCTGCCGGGGACGAAGGAGCTGATCGCCTTCCTGATCATCATCACTGCGATGTTCCTGCGCGGGGCGGCGCTCCCCGGCCGCGGGGAGCTGATCGAGCAGCGGCTGCCCGAGGTGCCGCGGCCGCGGCGGCTGGCGCTCCCGGCGGTGACCTTCTCGATCATCTGCGTGGTCGCGCTGATCGTGCTGCCCTACGACTTCCGGCAGGCGCTCGTCAACTCGCTGATCGGCATAGTGATGGCGTTGTCGCTGGTGGTCATCACCGGCTTCGTGGGGCAGATCTCGGTGGTCCAGCTGAGCCTGGCCGGCGTCTCCGGGTTCGTGGTCTCGCACATGGCGGTGGATGCGGGCATCGGCTTTCCGCTGGCGCCCGTCTGCGGGGCGCTGGCGGCCGTGCTGTTAGGCGAGCTCACCGCGATCTCGGCGCTGCGCGTGCGCGGCGTGAGCCTGGCCGTGGTCACGCTCGGCGCCGCGGTGGCGATATCCGAGTTCGGCTTCCTGAACAGCACCTGGGGCGGCGGCAACACCGGCTCGCCCGTGCCGGAGCCGCACCTGTTCGGGCTCGACCTCGGGCCGCGCTCCGCGTTCCGCGGCCTCGACGGGTCGTTGCCCAGCCCGGTGTTCGGCTGGATGGCGCTGGCGGTGACGGTGTCGCTGTGCCTGCTCGTGGCCGCGACCAGGCGCGGCAACCTCGGCCAGCGGATGCTGGCGGTGCGCTCGAACGAGCGGGCGGCGGCGGGCTCGGCCGTGGACGTGCGCAACGTGAAGCTGATCGCATTCGGGATCAGCGCGTTCATCGCAGGAGTGGCCGGGTCGTTGTACGCGTACAACTTCGGCTCGGTGAGCGCCGACCGCTTCGACGCGGTCACGGCGCTCAGCCTGATCGCGTTCGCCTACGCGGGCGGGATCACGCTCGTCTCGGGAGCGGTCTTCGCCGGGCTGATCTCCACCGAGGGGCTGATCCCGCACGCGCTGGACAAGTGGCTCGGCATCAACGGGAACTGGTTCCTGCTGTTCGGCGGCGTGATCCTGATCTTCACGCTGATCCAGCATCCCGAGGGCGTCGCCGGCGCCTTCTACAAGCGGATGCACCGGCGCAGGCCGCGGCGACCCGCCGCCGAGGACGAGAAGCTGTTCGAGGCGACCCCGACCGCGGTGGTGGAGCAGTGACCGCCGTGCTCCGCGCACGCGAGGTCTCGGTGCGCTTCGGTGGTGTGCAGGCGGTCGCCGACGTCGACCTCGACGTGGGCGAGGGCCAGCTGGTCGGGCTGATCGGCCCCAACGGCGCCGGCAAGACCACCTTCGTCGACGCGATCACCGGATTTGTCCGCTACAGCGGCAGCGTGGAGCTGGACGGCCTCGAGATCGCCGGCTTGTCGCCGCACGTGCGAGCGCGCCACGGGCTGTCGCGCACCTGGCAGAGCACCGAGCTCTTCGACGACCTCACCGTGCGCGAGAACCTGGCGGTGGCGGCGCGCCGGCCCTCGCTCTGGGAGGTGACCAAGGAGCTGTTCGCCGAGTCGAGCGCGGACGCTGAGGCGCTGGACGGGGCGCTCGAGCTGGTGGAGCTGGGCTGGGCCGCGGAGCTGATGCCGGGCGACCTCTCGCAGGGGCAGCGCAAGCTCGTGGGCGTGGCGCGCGCGATCGCGATGGAGCCGCGGCTGCTGTGCCTCGATGAGCCCGCGGCCGGCCTCGACACGGCCGAGAGCGAGGAGCTCGGGCGGCGGCTGCGCCGGCTCGCCGACGGCGGGACGTCGATGCTCCTGATCGACCACGACATGGGGCTCGTGCTCAGCATCTGCGACTACGTGTACGTGCTCGAGTTTGGAAAGTTGATCGCGTCGGGACCGCCGGAGCAGGTGCGTCGCGACCAGCAGGTGATCACGGCCTACCTCGGCAAGGCCGCGGCGGAGCTCACGGCGCAATGAGCGAGCCGGTCCTCGCCCTCGAGCGTCTCACCGCCGGCTACGAGGAGGCGGCGGTGATCAGGGACCTCGACCTCACGGTAGGGGAGGGCGAAGTGGTGGCCCTGCTCGGAGCCAACGGCGCCGGGAAGACCACCACGCTGAGGACGATCTCCGGGGTGGTCCATCCGATGAGCGGGCGCATCGTGTTCGGGGGCATGGACCTCGGGGGCAAGTCGGTGAGCCGGCGCGCGCGCATGGGCATCGCGCACGTGCCGGAGAACCGCGGCGTCTTCTTCGGCCTCACCGTGGCCGAGCACTTTCGGCTCGGGAGCCGCGGCGAGCGGCTCGACGCCGACGCGGCCTACCGCTACTTCCCGGCGCTGGCGGAGCTGCGCGACCGCCGCTGCGGCCTCCTGTCCGGCGGCGAGCAGCAGATGCTCGCGGTGGGGCGAGCGCTTGCCCGCCACCCGAGGTTGCTCCTCCTCGACGAGCTCAGCCTCGGGTTGGCGCCGCTGATCGTGGAGCGCCTGCTGCCTGTGGTGCGCGAGTACGCGGTCGAGACGGGCTGCGGAGTCCTGCTGGTGGAGCAGCACGTCCAGCTCGCGCTCGACATCGCCGACCGCGGCTGCGTGCTGTCACACGGCGAGATCGTGCTTCACGACAGCGCTGCGGTGCTTCGCCGCGACCGTGACCTGCTCATGGCGAGCTACTTCGGCGAGCGCTCGGCGCCCACCCTCGGCTAGCCCTCCCAGCGACGCACCTTCATCGACGGGAGCTTTCCCAGCTCGCGCTTCGTCAGGTTCAGCGTGACGCTGTCGGTCTCGACCTTCTCGACCGCGCTGATCGGGACCGTGACCTCGCGGCGCTTCCACAGGTGCCCGCGCTCGAGCACGAAGTGGCTGATGTGGTCGTCGCGGTCCACCAGGAACCCGTCGACGTGCCCCACCACGTCGCCGTCCGCCGCGACGACGGCGCTCGAGCGCTGGATCTCCACCTCGCCCTTCGGGACGCGGTCGTACGAGACGCCGACGCTCTCCTCGTAGGCATCGGCGTAGTTGCCGAGGTCGCTGCCCGGGTAGTAGGGCATCGCGAGCGTATGCTCGATGCCCACGTCCCACTTCGGATCGTCCACGGGGAACTGATCGAGGCGCAGATAGGCGAAGTCTTGAACGGCGTCGAGCCGGCCCGCCTCCTCAACCGAGCAGCGGAGGCAGATTTCCTTGCCCTCGTCCGTCTCCACGAGGCCGATCGGGACGAGGCGGGCCGGTGCCACCTTGCCATGGCTGCGAACCACGAGGTGGGTGATGCGCCGGGTGATCGGGTCGATGACCACGTCGTCGAGCTCGCCGAACTTGTCGTCGATGCAGCGAACGGGTGTTCCGAGGTCCAGGCGCATCGGGG
>JBKPDA010000172.1:0-6992 GCA_046727635.1 Actinomycetota bacterium
CGCTGCTCCTCACCACCGGCCGCGTGGCCGACCACTGGCACACGATGACCCGCACGGGCACGTCGCGCGCGCTCGTGGCGGCGGCGGGTGAGCCGACGCTGGAGCTGTCGGCCGCCGACGCCTCGTCCGCCGGGGTCAGCGACGGCGACCGCGTGCGGGTGAGCTCGCGCCGCGGCGAGGTGCTCCTGCGCGCGCGGGTGCTGGAGCAGCTTGCGCCAGGAGTTGCCTTCGCGCCCTTCCACTGGGGGACTCTCCACTCACCGCCCGGCTCAGGGGCCTTGAACAGCACGACCCACGGGGCCACCGACCCGACCTCGCGGCAGCCGGAGCTGAAGGCCCTCGCCGTGCGTGTGGAGCCGGTGCGCGACCACGGCCCCGTCCGCGCCCGCACGCGGCGGGGCCCGCGCCGGCTGCTCGTGGTCGGCACGGGGATGGCCGGATTGGCGGTGGTGGAGGAGACGCTGCGCCGGGCGCCGCCGGGAGACTGGCGGATCACGATGCTCGGCGAGGAGCCCGGCCCCGCCTACAACCGCATCCTGGTGTCGAAGCTGCTGGCCCGCACGTGCGGCCGCGGCGATCTCGAGTTGCGGCCCGCGGCCTGGTACTCGGAGAAGGGCGTGGACCTGCGCAGCGGCTGGCCGGCGGAGGCGCTGGATCTCGATGCGCGGGAGGTGCTCGACCGTGCCGGCGAGCGGCACGCCTACGAGGCGCTGGTGCTCGCCACCGGCTCGCGCCCCTTCGTGCCGCCAATCCCCGGCGCAGAGCTCCCACACGTCTTCACCTTCCGCACACCGCGCGACGTCGACCAGCTCGCGGCCGCCGTGCCGCGCAGCCGCTCCGCCGTGGTGCTCGGCGGCGGGCTGCTGGGCCTGGAGGCGGCAGCGGGCCTGCTCGCCCGAGGGGCGGCGGTGACGGTCGTGGAGATCGCGCCACGGGTGATGGCCCAGCAGCTCGACGCCGGAGCGGCGGCGCTGCTCGAGCGCGCACTGCGTCAGCTCGGACTGCAGCTGGCGCTGGGCCGCTCGGTGGCGCGCATCGGGCACGACCGGGTGACGCTCGACGACGGCAGCGAGCTCCCTGCCTCGCTCGCGGTCGTGGCCGCTGGGGTACGTCCGGAGACGACCCTTGCGCGAACGGCCGGCATCGAGGTGAGCCGCGGCATCGTGGTGGACGACCAGATGCGCACGAGCGCGCCCGGCGTTCTCGCCGCGGGCGAGTGCGCCGAACACCGCGGCACGGTCTACGGCCTCTGGGCGCCACTGGCGGAGCAGGCGCGAGTCGCGGGGGCGACCGTGGTCGGCGATCCGGCGGCGTTCCACGGCGCCACGCCCGCCACCACGCTCAAGGTCGCAGGCGTGGACGTGTTCGCGGGCGGGGCAGCCGAGGCCTCGCCGGAGCACGACGAGCTCGTGTTCGCCGACACCCGCCGCGGCGCCTACCGCAAGCTCGTGCTCGACGGCGAGCGGCTGGCCGGCGCGCTGCTGGTGGGCGACCTGGCGAACGCGCGGCTGCTGTCGGAGCTGCTCCGCAGCGGCGAGCCCGTGCCGGACCGCCTGCTGGAGCCAGGCGCCGCCGTCCAGCCGCCCGGCGGCGACCCGACTACGCTCGTCTGTTCGTGCAACGCGGTGACGAGCGGAGCGATCGAAGAGGCCATCGCCCGCGACGGGCTCACCACCCTCGCCCAGGTGGGCAACGCCACGCGCGCCGCCACAGGCTGCGGCAGCTGCGCCCGCGACGTGGAGGCGCTGTTGGCACGTTCATCAGCTCGAAACACGGACGAGATGCGGCTGAAACGGGCGGCGGCAAGCATGAAGTCATGACCGGCATCGTGATCGTGGGCGGCGGCATCGCCGGCCAGTCCGTGTGCGAGAGCGTGCGCGAGCGCGACCCGGACGTCCCGATCACCCTCGTATGCGGCGAGCCGCGCCTCCCCTACGACCGCGTCCGTCTCTCGGAGCTGTTGATTTCCGGAGAGGATCCGGACTCGCTCCTCCTTCGCCCGCCCGAGTGGTTCGCCGATCACGACATGGACGTGCTCACCGGCCGCTGGGTCGAGAGAGTCGACACCGCCGAACGCACCCTCGAGCTCGATGGCGGCGAGCGGGTGCCCTACGAGCAACTGGTGCTCGCCACGGGCTCGCAGCCACTTCTCCCACCGCTGCCGGGCATCGATCTCGACGGCGTTCACGCCTTCCGCGGGCCGGAGGACTGCGAGGCGATCCGCGCCGCCGCCGCGAACGGCGTGCGCCATGCGGCGGTGATCGGCGGAGGCCTGCTCGGCCTCGAGGCCGCGCGCGGCATCGCCGCTCAGGGCGCTCCGGTGACCGTCGTCCACCTGATGGACCGCCTGATGGAGCGCCAGCTCGACGCCGGCGCGGCCGCGCTGCTCGCGCCGGCGCTGGCGGCGCTCGGCGTGGAGGTGCTGCTCGAGCGCCAGACCGAAGCGATCTTGGGTGAGGGAAGTGCCAGTGGCCTGCGCTTCGCGGGCGGCGGCGAGCTCGAGGCGGATCTGGTCGTGATCTCGATCGGTATCCGCCCCGAAGTCTCGCTCGCCCGCGACGCCGGCCTGGCCTGCGAGCGAGGCATCGTCGTGGACGACCAGATGCGCACGAGCACTGAGGGCGTGCTCGCGGTGGGCGAGTGCGCCGAGCACCGAGGCGTGGTCTACGGCTTGGTGGCGCCGATCGTCGAGCAGGCGCGAGTGGCCGCCGACACGCTGCTCGACAGGCCGGGCTCCTACACGGGCTCTGTTCCCTCGGCCAAGCTGAAGGTGGCGGGCATCGACCTGGTCTCGATTGGCGCCGCCGAGGGCGACTGCGAGGCGGTGAGCGCGCGGACCGCCGAGGGCGTCTACCGCAAGCTGGTGGTGCACGACGGGAAGGCCGCCGGCGCCGTGCTCCTGGGCGACGTGCGGGGCGCCGAGGCGCTGATGGCGGAGATCCGCGCCGCCGATCAGGTCCAAGACCCGCTCGCGCGACTGGCGGCCGCCGCCGGCGCCGGTCCCGAGGACCTTCCGGACGATGCCCAGATCTGCGACTGCAACGGGGTCTGCAAAGGCGAGCTCGTGGCGGCGGTGACCGAGGGCGGCTGCGCCACGCCGCGCGAGGTGATGGTCCGCACGCGAGCCGGCACGGGCTGCGGCTCGTGCAAGGCCACGGTTGTCGACATCGTGGCGATGGCCGCCGGCGGGCTGAACGAGGAGCCCGCCTACCTCTGTGCCTGCCGCCGCCAGACGCGGGAGGAGCTGGCCGCCGCGATCCGGGACGAGGGCTGGCGGTCCGTGAGCGAGGTGGCCGCCGCCCGCGGCACCGGCCGGGAGTGCGGCGCCTGCAAGCCGGCGCTCGCCTACCTCGTGTCCGAGGTGAACGACAACCGCCACCGCGAGGAGCGCCACGCCCGTTTCATCAACGACCGCGTGCACGCGAACATCCAGCGCGACGGCAGCTTCTCGGTGGTGCCGCGCATCCGCGGTGGCGTGGTGACGCCCGACGAGCTGCGCCGCATCGCCGACGCCGCCGACAAGTACGACGTGAAGATGGTGAAGATCACCGGCGGCCAGCGAATCGACCTGCTGGGCGTGAGCAAGGAGCACCTGCCCGCCATCTGGCGCGACCTCGGCATGCCCTCGGGGCACGCCTACTCGAAGGCCGTGCGGACCGTGAAGACCTGCGTGGGCACGGACTTCTGCCGCTACGGCCTGGGCGACTCGATCCAGCTCGGCATCGACATGGAGACTGCCTGGGAGGGCCTGCACACGCCGCACAAGGTGAAGTCGGGCGTGTCGGGCTGTCCGCGCAACTGCGCCGAGGCCACCGTGAAGGACATCGGCGTGGTGGCGGTCGAGGGCGGCTGGCAGGTGCGGATCGGCGGCGCGGCCGGCGGCACGGTGCGCGAGGGCGACATCCTCTGCAACGTGGCCACCCGCGCCGAGGCGCTGCGCGTGACCACCACGTTCCTCCAGTACTACCGCGAGAACGCGGACTACAAGGAGCGCACGTACGACTTCGTGCCGCGCGTGGGTCTCGACGAGATCCGCAAGCAGGTGCTGGGCGAGGAGAGCGGCGCGGCTCTCCGCGAGCGGCTGCGGATCGCCAAGGCGGCGGCCAGCGACCCGTGGCTGGAGCGCGACGAGCCCTACCACCCGCGGCAGTTCAGCGACCTGGATGGCCCCGCTCTCGTCGGTCCTCCTGTGGGAGCCGCCCGGTGATCCGGGTCTGCTCCATGGATGACGTGCCGCTGGGCGAGGGCCGGGCGATCACGGTCCGGGGCAGGCGCATCGCGATCTTCAGGACCAGCGAGCGCTGGTACGCGCTGGACGCTCACTGTCCACACCTGGGCGGCCCCCTCGCCGACGGCATAGTCGCCGACCGCACCGTGATCTGCCCGCTGCACGAGCGCCGATTCGCGCTGGATACGGGCGAGGCCCTGAGCGGAGGCCCGTGCGTGCAAGCGCACGAGGTCGAGGTCCGAGCCGGTCAGGTCTACCTACACCTGGCGCGGGAGCGGGCAGCGGCGGCGTAGCCAAAGCCGGACACCCGAGGCCCGACACCCGAGACCCAATTGTGCAATCGCCAACGGCGCCGACAGCGCCATTGGCATGAGCGCGGCGCACGCGCCAAAGTGGCCCGCGCGTGGCCCACGTCGAGATCATCGACCAGACCTTGCGCGACGGCGTGCAGAGCCTCTGGGGCATGCGCATCCGCGCCGGTATGGTCACCGAGCCGGGCCGCCACCTCGACCGAGCCGGCTACCACACGGTCGAGTTGCCGAGCGGCTCGTTCTTCTCGGTGCTGCTGCGCTACCTGCACGAGGACCCGATCGAGGCCTACAAGCACATGCGCGGCTGCTTGCCGACCACTCGCGTGCGCGGCGGCACTCGCCCCTCCTCCACTGGCCGTTACGGCATCTCGCCCTACTCGATCCTCGACTTCATCTCGCGCTACACGATCCAGCAGCTCGGCATCGACAGCTACTGGATCTACGACTGCCTCTTCAACATGCCCGAGATGGAGCACCGCGCGCGCGTGGTGCACGACGCCGGCGGCCTGCCCTTTCCGGCGGTGATGTACGGGCTCAGTCCCGTGCACACAGACGAATGGTTCGCCGAGAAGGTGCGCGACATGGTGTCGTGGGGAGTTGCGGCCGGCATCTACGTGGAGGACGCGGCCGGCATCCTCACGCCCGAGCGCGCCCGCACGCTCCTGCCGGCGCTGGTGGAGGCCGCGGGCCACCTGCCCGTCGAGCTGCACTGTCACAACACAACCGGCCTGGCGCCCGTCAACTACCTGATCGGGGTAGAGAGCGGCGTGAAGGTGCTGCACACCTGCAGCCGTCCGGTGGCCAACGGCCCCTCGCTGCCCTCGACCGAGATGACACTCGTGAACCTCGAGGCCGCGGGCCACACGCACTCGATCGACACCGCCACGCTCGAGCCCGTCGCCCGGCAAATGGAGCGCGTCGCCCGCCAGGAGGGCCACCCGATCGGCGTCCCCGAGGAGTACGACGCTCGCATCTACGAGCACCAGCTGCCGGGCGGAATGACCGGTACCTTCAAGGCGCAGCTCGCCCAGCACGGAATGGAGGACCGGCTGCGTGCAGTGCTGGACGAGACGCCGCGCGTCCGTGAGGAGCTCGGCTACCCGGTCTCCGCCACCCCGTTCTCGCAGCTCGTGGGCACGCAGGCGGTGCTCAACATCATCGCGGGCGAGCGCTACGCCCAGACCACGGACGAGGTCGTGCTCTACGTGATGGGCGCCTACGGCGAGCCGCCGGCGCCGGTCGATCCGGACGTAAAGGACCGCGTGCTGTCCTCATCGCGCGCCAAGGCGCTGGCGGGCTGGGAGCGCCCAGACAGGACGCTCGACGAGGTTCGCGAGGAGTACGGCGGGCGCCATCTCTCCGACGAGGAGCTGTTCCGGCGCCACTTCGCGCCCGTCGAGGACATCGAGGCGGCCCGCGCCGCCGGGCCGGTGCGAAGGAACTACCCGCTGGGCGAGTCGCTCGCGGACCTGATAGCCGGCGCTCAGGCGTACAGCAGCGCTCGGCGCGTGCGGTTGGAGACCGCGCAGGGCTCCGTCGAGCTGCGGCGCTAGATGATCTAGTCCTGCGCCTGCCGCAGCAGGGCACCGGTGGTCTGCTCGAGGATGCGCCGCCACGCGTTGGTAGAGGCGCGCTCCTTCTCGACGTGCTTCATCACGCGCCGCACGCGCGTGGCCGAGATCTCGATGCCGTGCTTGGCGCAGATCTCGGCGAAGCGGTCGTAGTCCTTCGCCAGCTTGATCGTGACGGACTCGAAGCCGTGCCGGGCGATCTGCACGCGCTTGGTGAAGTTCATGATGTTCGTCTCGAACATCAGCTCGTCGTTGGGCTCCGGCTCGATCAGGATGATGTCCACGCCGGGGTACTTCTCCGACCACTGCCGCACCGACTCGTGCAGCCGCTGGTGCACGAGCAGCTTGAACGCCTGGTAGCCGATCTGCGGGAAGCCCATGTCCGTGACGCGGCGCACGCGGCTGCCGAGCATCGTAGGGATCATCTTCTGGAAGTCGTTGATGTACGGCACGAGCGGGTTGATCACCACTACGAGCTTCGCTCCGTGCTCGACCGCGATGTCCAGGTTGGTGGTGGACTGCAGGCCGCCGTCCACGAGGTGGCGGCCCTTCACGTTCACGGGCTTGTAGACCATCGGCAGCGCCGTGGAGGCGGCCACGGCGGTGGGAATCGGCACGTCCTCCCAGCCGTCCTCGCCGAACACGATGCGCTCGCAGGTGTCGAGGTCGGTGGCAGGCAGGTAGAGCTCGTTTCGCAGCATGCGGAAGTCGCGCGTGCGGTCGAGGTCGCCGAGCACGTCCATCTGGTAGACCTCGATGCCGCCGCCGTCGTAGACGCCGGGGGGGAGACCCTCGGCCAGCCCCACCACGAGGTCCATCAGCGACACACCGCGCAGGTTCTTCGCCACGGTGCGCGCGATGCCGACCATCCTCAGCGGAAGC
>JBKPDA010000173.1:0-6673 GCA_046727635.1 Actinomycetota bacterium
CGCGACGGCGTTCCGGCCAATCCGGGCGCGTGGATCACGGTGGCCGCGCGGCGGCGGGCGATCGACCGGCTACGCCGCGACCGCTCGGTGGCGGATCGCGCCCAGCGCCTGGCGGAGCTCATGCGGCTGGACGAAGAGGAGGAGCCCTCGGTGAGCGAAGAAAGCGCAATCGCGGACGATCGGCTGCGGCTGATCTTCACCTGCTGCCACCCGGCGCTCGACCTCTCCGCACGGGTGGCGCTGACGCTGCGGGCGCTCGGCGGCCTGACCACCGGCGAGATCGCGCGCGCGTTCCTGGTGGCCGAGCCGACGATGGGCAAGCGGATCGTGCGCGCCAAGCGCAAGATCGCCGACGCCGGCATCCCGTACCGCGTGCCTCCGGACGAGGAGCTCCCCGACCGCATGCGCGGCGTGCTGCGTGTGGTCTACCTGATCTTCAACGAGGGCTATGCCGCCAGCGAGGGCGATCGTCTCGTTCGAGGCGAGCTCTGCAGCGAGGCGATTCGCCTGGGTCGCCTCCTGGGCGAGCTGATGCCCGACGACGGCGAGGCGTGGGGCCTGCTGGCGCTGATGCTGCTGCACGATGCTCGCCGCGCCGCGCGGGTGGATCCGCAGGGCCAGTTCGTGGCCCTCGACGAGCAGGACCGCTCCCAGTGGGACCAGGCCCGCATCCGCGATGGCCTGCAGGCGCTCGCGCGCTCGGTGCGGCTGCGACGACCCGGCCAGTACCAGCTCCAGGCCGCGATCACGGCTCTGCACATGGACGCCTCGGATCTGGAGACCACCGATTGGGCGCAGATCGCCGATCTGTACGCCGCCCTGGCAAAGCTCACGCCGTCGCCGGTGGTCGAGGTGAACCGGGCGGCGGCGGTGGGCTTCGCGTCCGGCCCCGAGGCGGGACTCGAGTTGCTCGAGCCGCTGCTCGCCGACCAGACACTGGAGAGCTACCAGCCGCTGCACGCCACGCACGCGGAGTTACTCAGGCGTGCGGGCGACGTGCCGGGCGCCGCGAGCGCATACGAGCGGGCGATCGAGCTCAGTGCCAACGCGGTGGAGCGGGCCGAGCTCGAGCGCCGCCTCGGCGCTTTGAAAGCCGGCTGAGCCCCGGCTGTCCAAATCGCCAGTCGTGCTGCGTCGTCTTGTCGAGGCCGCCGAGTGGGCGGCGCGATCGACAAGGAGAAACGACATGAACAAGACGTGGACAGTGGTTCTCGTGTCGCTCGGGGTGTTCATGACGGCGCTGGACACGCTCGTCGTCACCACCTCGCTGCCGGCGCTGCGGGTGGACCTCCACGCGAGCCTGCAGAGCCTCGAGTGGACCGTCAACGCGTACAACCTCGCCTTTGCATGCTTCCTGCTGACGGGCGCCGCCCTCGGCGATCGCTTCGGCCGGCGGCGCTTGTTCACCATCGGGCTGTCGCTGTTCACGTTCGCGTCGGCCGCGGCCGCGCTCTCCCCGAGCGCCGCCGTGCTCATTGGCGCGCGGGCGATGCAGGGCGCCGGTGCGGCGATCGTGTTCCCGCTGTCGCTGACGCTGATCAGCGAGGCGTTCCCGGCTGAGAAGCGGGGCGCCGCTATCGGGCTGTGGGGCGGCATCACCGGCCTTGGCGTGGCCGTGGGACCGGTGGTCGGCGGCGCCGTGGTGAGCGGCATCAGCTGGCACTGGATCTTCTGGTTGAACGTGCCGGTGGGCCTGGCGCTGATCCCGCTGGCCGCCACGCGACTCACCGAGAGCTATGGCTCGCGGCCGCAGCTGGACGTCGTCGGCCTGGTGCTTGCAGGCGCTGGAGCGCTTGGGATCACCTGGGGGCTGGTCCGGGCGAACGCCATCGGCTGGGGCAGCCCGGAGGTCCTGGGCACGCTGGTGGCCGGTGCCGCGTTCGTCTCGGCGTTCCTCGCTTGGGAGCGGCGGGCCGCGACGCCGATGATTCCGTTGACGCTGTTCCGCTCGCGCACCTTTGCGAGCGCCAACGCCGTCAGCTTCTTCATGTACGCGGGGCTGTTCGGCGCGCTGTTCCTGATGTCGCAGTACTTCCAGACCTGCCTCGGGTACTCGCCGCTCGAGGCCGGCGTCCGGCTGCTGCCGTGGGCCATGCCGCCGATGTTCATCGCTCCGGTCGCGGGCGTGCTCGCCGACCGCTACGGCAACCGTCCGTTCATGGCGCTCGGCCTGGCGCTGCAGGCGGCCGGGCTCGCATGGGTCGCGCTGATCGCCTCTCCGGACGTGAGCTACCTCCAGATCGGCATCGCGCTGACGATCGCCGGCGCCGGGACATCGTTCTGCTTCCCGACTGTCGCGAACGCCGTGCTCGGCTCGGTGCCGCTCAAGGAGGCGGGCGTGGCCTCGGGCACGAACGCCACGATCCGCGAGCTAGGCGGCGTGCTCGGCGTGGCCGTGCTGGCCAGCGTGTTCGCACGCCACGGCGTGTACCTCTCGCCCCGCGTGTTCGTCGACGGCTTCACCCAGGCCATCTGGGTCGCGGTCGCCTTCTCCGGCCTCGGCATGGTGGCGGCGATGTTCAGCGCCGCCCGGCCCGGCGCGAAGCAGGCCCACGAGCTGGCACCGGCGATGGCGGCAGAGGCTGCCTGAAAGCTGCGCGCCTCCAGATCGCGCCGCAGAGACCAAAGGGGCCGAGGCCGACACGTTCGTCGGCCTCGGCCTGGTGACCTGAGTCACTGGGTCGTTCAGCTCAGGCGCGCGAGCAACTCGTCCAGCCGCGCGTAGGTCTCGTTCGCGCCGGTCTCCATGCCGGAGGCGAGCATGCCGTCGCGCTCCTCGGTGGTGTGGAAGAGCGAAGTGGTCGTGACCCTGGTGCGGTCGCCCAGGTCCTCGAAGACGGTGGTCTCGACGGCAACGTGGCCGGGCATTCCTTCCCACTCGAAGGTCTGGACGAGCCGCTCGGGAGGTGTGACCTCGCGGTAGGTGCCGCGGAACGCCGTGGGCTCGCCGTCGCCGCTCTCCTGCATGAAGCGCCAGCTCCCGCCGGGCCTCACGTCCATTTGGTCGACGACCGTGGTGGTGCCGTGCGGACCCCACCACTCCGGGATCAGCTCCGGGTCGGTATAGGCGGCGAACACGCGGTCGCGTGGCGCATCGAACTCGCGCTCGAGGCGGATCTCGCGGTCGGACGGGGTCGTGATGGTCGCTGCGATCGCGTGTTGCTGGTCGTTGGTCATTGCGCTGTTCCTTTCGTGCGTTCGAGGAGCTCCCCGAACCGGTCGAGGCGTTCGTCCAGCATCCGCCGGTAGGACTCGATCCACTCCTGGACGTCGTCGAGACGCCGCGGGCCGAGAGTGCAGAGGCGCGTGCGGCCCACCTTCTCGGTGGCGACGAGCTCGGCTTCCTCGAGCACCTTCACGTGCTTCTTCATCCCGGTGAGCGAGATGCCGAACGGCTCCGCCAGCTCGCTGATGCTTGCGCTGCCGCTGCCGAGACGTTCGAGGACCGCTCGGCGAGTGGGGTCCGCGAGGGCGGCGAACGTCCGGTCGGTTTGCGAATACTGAACCATCTGGTTCAGTGTAGCAATCCTCAGCCGTGGAGGAAGCGAGTCACCGCGCGATGCCCGACCGGGCTCTTCGAGCGCAGCTGCACGGAGTGCCCGGCGCCGTGCACGACGACGAGCTGCCCGCCCGGGGCGTGCCGCAGCTCGTCCTCCGGCCACGCGAGCGGCGTGGAGAGATCGCGGTCGCCGGCCAACAGCAGCACCGGCACGTTCGGGAGGGAGCCGGTGGCCACGGGCGGAGTGACCGCAACCGGCGGCCAACGCTCGCACGTGAGCAGCTCGCCGTTCCCGAGCACGGTGGCGCGATCGAACGGCCACGGCCGGCTCGGCGTCAGCCGCGCGGCGGCTGCCTCGATCGCGGGCTTGCGCCGCGCCACCGGCACCGCCGGCCCACCCCACGGTCGCGGGAAGTCCTCGCAGACGGCACTCGTGTGGAGACCCTGACTCAGGATCCGGGCGGGCACCCGGCTGCCGCGATGCACCGCCGCGACCAGACGGTCGAGGGCGGCCGGCCGTCCCGCTCGCGCCGCCATCAGCGCTCCCGGCACCGCCCGGAAGCGAGGGTCGAAGATGCTGATCGTGACGAGCGTGTCGAGCAGCGCCGGCCCATCGTGGCGGGAGCGCACGACGGCGGCGAGGTCGCGCGCGGGGTCGGTGGTGCAGCGCAGGTCGGCGCAAGCCGACCGCAGCACGCGGGGGACCGCCTGGATCGTCTCGAGCTGGAACGGCTCGATGCCGGTCTGCGGGACCACTGAGTCGAGCACCAGCCGTGTCACCTGGCGTGGGTGCGCGAGGGCATAGCGCTCCGCCACGAAGGTCCCGTACGACACCCCATCCAGCGTCCAGTGACGAACGCCGAGCGCTTGGCGGAGCTGGTCGAGGTCCGCCACGGTGTCGGCCGTGGTGTAGAAGGCGCGCGCGGGGCCGACGGTGCGGGCGCAGTTGTCGATCGCGCTCGGCGGCGGCACCGTGAGGTCCGACGCTCCGGCGGCTCGCTGCAGCGCGGGGCAGCGCAGAGCGGCGGCACCTGTGCCGCGCTGATCGAGCATCACAAGGCGGTAGCCACTGAAGGCCGTGCCAAGACGCTTCTTCACGCGCGCGAGGAACGGCGTGCCCGGCTGTCCGGGACCTCCGGTCAGGAAGACGAGCGTTCCACGCGGGGCGCCCGCGGAGCCCGAGATCACGACGCGCAGCGTTAGCCGGCCGCGCGTCCTGTCGCTGTGATCGAGCGGCACATTCAGCCTGGCGCAGGTCGCCTTGCCGCAGGCGTGGACGGCGAGCAATCGAGGAACCGGCGCGGCGGCCGTGGTCGTCGCCCGGTGGTGATGGCTGCACCCGGCGAGGAGCCCAACCAGCGCGATACCGAGAGCCCAGCCGCCGCGCAACCGTCCTCCTCCGACGAAGCTGCGGCGAGTGTAGAGCGCTAGTCAGCGGTGGACGGCAGCCAAGAGCGACGCGTACGAGCGCACCAGCAGCGCACGCTCCTCAGCCAGTCGCGCGTCGGCGGGATCGCAGCCGGCCTCTACCCAGTGGTCCGAAATGTCCATCGCACGCGCGCGCAGTACGGCCGCCTCGCGCACGTCCGCGGCGTCCACCCCGTATGTGTACGAGTAGAGGTTTGAGAGCGCGCCGACGAGCTCCTCGGCCGAGCCGGAGTCGGAGCTCCCGTCGTGCTGAGCCTCGCGATGCGCGCGCCACCACTCCACCTCGAGGTCGGCGGCGCGGACCGGGTCGAACGAGGCACCCTCGCTCGCCACGAGGCGGCGATAGAAGCTCGTCATGAGGCGGCGGGCGGCGGCGGGGTCGTTACCCGGAAAGGGCGCCCACTTCTGGTTCGCGCGAAGCACGAGCCACGCGCCCGCCAGCGTGTCCCGCCAGCTCATCCGGAAGGCGGCGCGAACCAAGCCCACCGAAGCGACCAGGAAAGCGCCCCACTTCCGCCGGTAGTAGGTCTCCCACGCGCGGCATTCGAGCCTGCCCACGGAGCGAGGGTCGAACGAGCGCATCGGACCGTTCTACGCGCGCGAGCGGGCGCCGGCTCACTTGTTGCAAACCCTTAACCCCACTCACCCCGTCGGCCCGGTACTGTCGACGGCCATGGGTGAAAGAACGGGATACACGCCAGGAACTTTCTGCTGGGTCGACCTCGCGACGACCGACCCGGACGCCGCCAAGGCCTTCTACAACGGCTTGTTCGGCTGGGAGAACGAGGACATGCCGGTCGAGGAGGGCGTCTACTACTCGATACAGCGCGCGGACGGGAAGGACGTCGCGGCGATCGCCGGGCAGCCTCCGCAGCAGCGCGACGCGGGCGTGCCGCCCGCGTGGAACAACTACATATGGGTCGACAGTGCGGACGCCGCAGCCGAGCGCGCGCAGGAGCTCGGCGGCACCGTGCACGCGCCCGCCTTCGACGTGCTCGAGGCGGGCCGCATGGCCGTGATCCAGGATCCCCAGGGCGCGTACTTCATGGTCTGGGAGCCGCGCAACCACCGCGGCGCCCAGCTCGTGAACGCCACTGGAGCGCTCGTCTGGAACGAGCTCGCCTCACCCGACATGGACGCTTCCGCCGAGTTCTACAGCGGGTTGTTTGGCTGGGACATCGCTCCCTTCCCCGACAGTCCCGAGCCGTACTTCTCGGTCAAGGTGGGCGAGGCGAACAACGGTGGCATCCGCGAGCTGGCCCCGCCCGGGACCCCGCCCCATTGGCTCGCCTACTTCGGAGTCGACGACATCGATGCCGGGTTGGCCAGGGTGGAAGAGCTCGGCGGGACGAAGCTGGTTGGCCCGATCGACATCGGGATCGCGAAGCTTGGCGTCGTGCAGGATCCGCAGGGAGCGGTGTTCGCGATCTACGCGGGCGCGCTCGAGCCATAGGCGCCGATAGACCGTCTCAGGCGAGACAGGCGTGTAGCGACCGCAGCGCTCCATCCAGTGCGAGCACGGCGGGCACGCCGTTCGGCTCGGGCGGCGGGGGTGCGGCTGCGGCGCGGCGCCCGACCGCGTGCCGGGTAGCGCCCACCATGCGCCGCACGTCGGCGAGCGGCGACTCGGGTACGCCGTCGGGATCGCGCGCCGCCACGACGAGCTCGCGGGCGGCGGGTCGGACCGCTGCGGCGAGGTCCGCCCAGCGGCGCACCGGCGGGCGGGCGGAGCGCACGGCCGTGCGC
>JBKPDA010000174.1:0-19303 GCA_046727635.1 Actinomycetota bacterium
GGAGTGAGGTCGCCGGTCTCCGACGGGTAGATGGTCTTGTAGACCGTCTTGATCCCCATCGCCTCGAACTGGCTGCGCATCCGGTCCGCGATCGGCGACGAGAACGGGTCGTCGAGCGAGGGGTAGGCGGCCGTCTTCGGCCGCTGCGATGCCGGCAGCGACTTGATGTAGGCCACGAACGGATCGCCGCAGTTCAGCGTTGGGGCGGGCTGGACGAAGAAGACGTTGTTCAGATGCAGGGCGAAGACCTTGGGCCCGCCTCCCGCGGGCTCGACCAGGGCGTAGCCGTAGCGGTGCGCCACGGTCGCCGCCGGACCCGTGAGCAGGGTGGAGAACGGGCCTACCACGAGGTCGACCTTGTCGCGCGTGATCAGGCTCTGGTAGTTCGTGACCACCTGGTTTGGGCTGCTCGCGTCGTCCACGATCTTGAGCTTCACCGGCCGGCCGCCCACGCCGCCGTGCGAATTCACCACGTCGGCCCACAGCTCGTAGCCGCGCTTGGCCGCCTGCCCGGGGTCGGAGAAGTCGCCCGTCAGCGATAGAGATATGCCGATAGTCAGGGGCTTGCCGGACTTCGCGGCGGTGCTGCTCGTGTTCGAGCTCGAGCTGCCGCCGCCGCAAGCCGCGACCGTCGTGGCCAGGGCCAGCACGACGCCAAACGCGATCTGGACGCGAAACCGTCTCACGGTGTTCCTCCTCCGGGGCCCGCCACCGACGGACCACCGACGTCATCCCAGCGGGATGAGTGGCTGCCGGTCTGCAATCGATTGCAAAATATCGATCCAGGTTCGTGCTTGTCAAGCGTTGATACGCACTCAATCGCGCCTTAAGATGACTGCAATCGTTTGCTAGGCTGGCCTTCTTCGGACGAAGGCGCCACGCGAAAGGAGTCTCCTATGGGGACCTCGGGACGGGACCAGCGGCGAATCGGTTGGATCGGCACAGGCCGGATGGGCTACGAGCTGGCCGCCCGCCTGCTGCGCGCCGGCTGCGACGTGGCTGTCTGGAACCGCACCCGCGAGAAGGCCGAGCCGCTGGCCGACCTCGGTGCGCTGGTAGTCGACTCGCCCGCGGCTCTCGGCGATCGCGACATCGTGTTCACGATGATGGCCGGGCCCGAGGACTTCGTGCAGGTGACCACGGGCGAGGGCGGGGTGCTCTCGGCCGACGGCACGGCGCCCGGGGTGCTCGTGGACTCGTCCACCGTCTCCGCCGAGGCATCCGAGCGCGTGCGGGCGTTTGCCGCCGAGCGCGGCACTGCCGTGCTGGCGGCGCCGGTGAGCGGCAATCCGAAGGTGGTGAAGGCGGGGCGGCTGACCGTGGTGGCCTCCGGTCCCCGCGACGCCTTCGAGACCGCTCGGCCTTACCTAGAGCTGTTCGGCGAGGGCGTGACCTACGCCGGCGAAGGCGACACTGCGCGGCTCGTGAAGCTCTGCCACAACCTGCTGCTCGGCATCGTGGCCCAGTCGCTGGCGGAGATCACCGTGCTCGCGGAGAAGGGGGGAGTGTCGCGCAGCGACTTCCTCGAGTTCATGAACTCCAGCGTCCTGGGGTCGACCTTCTCCCGCTACAAGACGCCCGCCTTCGTCAAGCTCGACTTCACGCCGACGTTCACCCCGGTGCTGCTGCGCAAGGACTTCGACCTGGGCCTCGAGGCCGCCGCCGAGCTGGGCGCCTCGCTCCCGCTCGCCGAGCGCTGCCGTGAGCTGGTGCAGAACGTGATCGACGAGGGCTACGAGGAGTCGGACTTCGCGGCGATGATCGCCGTGCAGGCCAAGGCGGCAGGCCTGGACATCCAGCCGGAGGACGTGCCCGTGTCGGACGGGCTGTCGTCGGCGCAGCCGCCTAACGTGGTGCCGCTGCGGTAGTCGCTGCGCCGGCCGCCGGCGACCAGCTCTGGGCCGCGGCCCAGCTCTCGAAGCTGTGCCAGCCGATCTCGGTGTAGTCCCGCTTGAGCGCCTCCGTGTCGACCGCGTGGCCGGTCCTGTCCAGCCAGTCGAACAGCAGGCGCATCGGCGGCGCCAAGCCGTCGAGCGGCACCTGCTCGAACTCGAACGGCCGCCCCGCCGCGCGGGACACCGCCGCCGCTGCGGCCACACCTGTTACCTCGTCGGACGCGAGCGCGATTCGGCCCGCGCCCAGCGCCTCGCCGCGCTCCAGCGCGAGCACCGCAAACGAGATCAGGTCCTCGACGGCCATCTGCTGCAGTGGGCGATCCGGCGGCAGCGGCAGCGGGAAGCGGCCGGATCGCAGCGCCGGGAGGTTCCACGGGTTGAACGCGTTCTCCATGAAGTAGACGGGCGCGAGGATCGTGGCCGGCAGGTCGAGCTCGGCGATGTGGCGCTCCACCGCGCGCTTGCTCTCGAGCACTGGCACGCCGGTGGGACGGTCGGCGCCGTCTCCCGACGCATATACGAGCCACGGCGAGCCTGCCGCGAGCGCGGCGTCGGCGAGGTTGCGCCCGTGGCGCGCCTCGCCCTCGGGGCCCGCCTGATGGGCCGTCCCCGCTCCGAACACCGCGTCCACGCCGTCGATCGCCGCGCGCAGGCTGTTCCGATCGTCGAAATCGCCCTTCAGCGGCTCCGCACCGCGCGCGGCAAGCTCCACGGCGCGGGACGAGCCCGGGTCGCGTGTCAGGGCGCGCACGCGATGACCCCGCGCGAGCAACCGGAGCACGAGCGGCAACCCGAGCCGGCCCGTGCCTCCGGCCACCAGGATCGTCTTCGGTGTTTCCGCTGCCATCGTCGATATAGTTTGTAGCACAAAAGTTGGAGTCCCAAATATCTGAGGCCAAAGAAATGTGGGAGCTCGTGCTCGAACTGCACCGACTGGTGGCGGAGCATCTGTCGTCGGTGGCGGGGGAGTTCGACCTCAAGCCGGGTCAGGCGCAGGCACTGCAAACACTCCAGCCCGGACAGCGCATGACGATGGGGGAGGTGGCGCGCGGCATACGCTGCGACCCGTCCACGATCACGGGGATCGCCGATCGGCTGGAGGCACGCGGCCTCGTGGAGCGGCGATCGGCGGTGGGGGACCGGCGCGTGAAGGCCCTGGTGCTCACGCCCGCGGGGGAAAAGGTGCGCCGGAAGCTGCTGGCGCGGCTCGCGAAGGTGCCGGCGGAGCTGGCCGACCTGCCGGATGACAGGCAGCAGACCCTCCGCGCCCTGCTGCGCGAGACACTCGGCGAGCGCTAGATGATCGATTCCAAATTCCCGCACGCGCGGATGACGCGCCCCCTCGCGCACCCGAATCTGGAATCGATCATCTAGGCGGCCTGGTCCGCAGTCAGGTCGCGGAGGGCCATCTCCAGATGCTCGGTCATGAGCCGCAGGGCCGGGCGCTTCGGGCCCGCGGCGATCGCCTCCAGCAGCTCGCGGTGCTCGGCCGCGACGGTGGCCGAGTCGTCGTAGACGGGGCGCAGCTGCACCATGCAGAGCCGAATCTCGGATTGGAGCGTGGCGTACATGCGCTCCAAGCGGGGGCTGCCGGCCGCTTCAACGAGCGCCGTGTGGAAGTCCATGTCCGCCTCCACCACCTGGTCCCAGGGGGCGCGGCGGGGGAGCGCCTCGAGGCGGCGCACCGACTCCTCGGCCGCGGGGGGCCGCGCGTGTCGCTCCACCAGCGTGGACACCACCTGCAGCTCCAGCGGCGTGCGCACGTAGAAGAGGTCGCGCACGTCGTCGGCGGTCAGCTCCGGTACCCGGGCGCTGCGGTTGGGCTCGCGGCGCAGCAGCCCCTCGGCGACAAGGGCCTGGATCGCTGCCCGCGCCGTCGGGCGGGCAACCCCGTAGTCCGACGCCAGATCAACCTCGCCGAGCGGTGTGCCGGGCTCCAGCTCGCCGTCCAGGAGCCGCCGCCGCAGCGAGTCCGACAACGCCTCCAGTGTCGATACGACCTGAAGCGCGCGTGCGGCCGCCATCAGGCCGCGTGCGCAGCAATCGGCGCCACGGGGCCGACCAGCTCGGCCAGTCCCCAGAGGTCGCGCCACTCGTAGTCCGGCGCGTCGGCGGAGGAGGGGAGGGGCTCCACGTGCCGGTTGATCCAGGCGGTGTGCATGCCGGCTCGCTTGGCGGGGCCGATGTCGTACTTGAAGCCGAACGCTACGTGCAGGATCTTGTCCGGTTCCTCGCCGATCCGCTCGAGCGCCTGCTGGAAGACCGTGTCGGACGGCTTGTACGCGCGACAGTCCTGCGCGGTCACGCGGTCGTCGAAGCGGAGGCCCATGTGGTGTTCGGAGTGGTCGAGGATGTCGTGGTCGGTGTTCGAGATCGGCACCAGCCGGATGCCCGCGCCCTGGACCAGGCGCAGAGCCGGAGTGGTGTCGGTGAATGGCTGCCACGAGCGCATCGCGCGCACGAACGCCTCGGCGTCGCCGGAATCGAGGCGGTAGCCGCGCTCGTCGGCGAACAGCCGCAGGCTCTCGGCGAGCACCTCCTTGTAGGGCCGGTAGTCACCGCCGATCACCTCGAACTGGATCTCCTCCCAGCGCTCGCGCAGCTTGCCACCGGGCGGTGGCGCTTCGTCGCCGTTGCGGAGCGCGAGGTCGTACAGGAAGGAGCCGACGCCGCCTTCCCAGTCGATGAGGGTGCCGTAGCAATCAAAAGTGGCTGTTGTGAAGGATGTCATGTTGTATAACAACCTATCAGACCCCTCCGAGGTCTCGGGTGTCGGGTCTCGGGTGTCGGGCTTCGCTACGGTGCGCTGCTGTGCCAACTCACGTCGCGCTGTTTCGCGGGATCAACCTTGGTGGCCGCAATCGGGTTGCCATGCCGGCGCTTCGCGAGCTCGTCGAGTCGCTCGGGCACACCGACGTGTCGACCTACATCCAGAGCGGCAACGTGCTCTTCAGCACTCGCAAGAAGGACCGGGCGAGGCTGGCTGCCGACATGGAGCGGGCGATCGAGAGCGAGCTCGGCGTGTCGAGCCGCGTGGTGGTGCTCTCGCGCGGCGACCTGGAGCAGGTGGTTGCGGACAACCCCTATCCGAAGGAGAAGAACCCCAAGGCGGTGCATGCCGTGTTTCTCACCGGCAAGCCCGAGAAGGAGCTCGTCGAGCGCGTGAAGGCCGTGGAGGGCGAGGTGGCGGCCAAGGGCAGCCGCGACCGCGCGACCTTCGTGGGCACCACGCTCTACCTCCACACGCCGGACGGCTACGGGCCGAGCGATCTGGCGAAGAGGGTGATGCAGTTCAGCCGCCCGAAGACAGTCTTCACGGGCACGGCGCGGAACTGGGCGACGGTGACGAAGCTGCTCGAGCTCGCCGGCGACTAGACCAGTACGGACCGCACCTGCCGCGCGATCTCCAGGTCCTCGCGCGCGGCCACCACGAGCGTGCGGACTGAGGCGGACGAGGCGCTCACGTCTGCGTCGGGCGCCACCATCGCGTTCATCTCCCGGTCGACGGCCACGCCCAGGTATTCCAGGCCCTCGGCGGCGCGCTCCCGGATCGGCGCCGAGTTCTCGCCCACGCCCCCGGTGAACACAACCGCGTCGAGCCCGCCCAGGGCGGCGGTCATCGCGCCGATGCCCGCGCGCAGCCTGTGGACGTAGACGTCGATTGCCAGCTTCGCGTCCGCGTCCTGGCGGCGCAACAGCTCCCGCATGTCAGCGCTTCCAGCCAGCGCCAACAACCCCGACTCGTGCTCGAGCGCACGCGACAGCTCCGCGGCGTCAACGCCCTCGTTCTCCAGTAGCCACAGCAGCAGGCCGGGATCGACGCTGCCGGAGCGGGTGGCCATCACGAGCCCCTCCAACGGAGTGAAGCCCATCGTCGTGTCCACGGAGCGGCCGTCCAAGACCGCGGCAAGCGATGCGCCCGCGCCGAGGTGGCAGGTGACGACCCGCAGGCCGTCCGACGCGTCGAGCATCTGCGCCGCCCGGCGTGACGCATAGGCGTGCGACAGCCCGTGGAAGCCGTAGCGGCGCACGTGCAGCCGCTTCCACCAATCGCGGGGCACGGCGTAGGTGGACGCGGCGTCGGGAAGCGTGGCGTGGAACGCCGTGTCGAAGCAGCCCACGGCGGGCACGCGCGGCAGCGCGAGGGACACGACCTCGAGCGCGGCCAGCGACTTCGGCTGATGCAGCGGCGCGAGGTCGGTCAGCTCGCGCAGCTCCTCGATGACGTGCTCGTCGAGCACCAGCGGCGCGGTGTACTGCGTCCCGCCGTGGACGATCCGATGCCCGACTGCGTCGGCGCGCCCGAGGCGGTGAATCGCCGCGTCGAGCTCGAGCGGGTCGGGCCGCGACTCGGGCGCCGCCAGGTCCTCCGTCCCGAGCAGCTCGTCGTTGTCGCCCAGCAGGCGCAGCTTCAGGCTGCTCGAGCCCGCGTTGACAACCAGCACGTTCAGAAAGGCCAGACCCAGTCGCGCACGTCGTGCATGTCGTCACCGGCCGCGCGCGTATAGGCGCGATGGCGCAGCCGCTCGTCGCTCATGTCCTGGCGCAGCCCGGCTGCCCGCTCGCCGAGACCGGGCACGCGGTCGATCACGTCCATCACGAGATGAAAGCGGTCCATGTTGTTGAGCATGACCATGTCGAAGGGCGTGGTGGTCGTGCCCTCCTCTATGTACCCACGCACATGGATGTTGTGGTGGTTCAAGCGCCGGTAGGTGAGCCGGTGGATCAGCCAGGGGTAGCCGTGGTAGGCGAAGATCACGGGCTTCTCGTCCGTGAACAGCGCGTCGAACTGGGCGTCGGAGAGCCCATGCGGGTGCTCGCGCTCGTCTTGCAGGCGCATCAGGTCCACGACGTTGACCACGCGCACCTTCAGGTCCGGCAGATGCTCGCGCAGCAGCGCGGCCGCGGCAATCGTCTCCAGGGTGGGGATGTCGCCCGCGCAGCCCAGCACGACGTCGCACTCGCCACCGTCGTCGCTGCTGGCCCACTCCCAGATGCCGAGGCCGCGCGTGCAGTGGGCGATCGCCTCGTCCATGGTCAGGTAGTCGAGCGCCGGCTGCTTGCCCGCCACCACCACGTTCACGTAGTGGCGGCTGCGCAGGCAATGGTCCATCGTCGACAGCAGGCAGTTGGCGTCCGGCGGCAGATACACGCGGATGATCTCGGCCTTCTTGTTCACCACGTGGTCGATGAAGCCCGGGTCCTGGTGGGTGAAGCCGTTGTGGTCCTGCCGCCACACGTGCGAGCTGAGCAGGTAGTTGAGCGAGGGGATCGGGCGCCGCCAGGGGATCGTGCGCGTGACCTTCAGCCACTTCGCGTGCTGGTTGAACATCGAGTCGACGATGTGAACGAATCCTTCGTAGCAGGAGAACAACCCACGTCGGCCGGTGAGCAGGTAGCCCTCCAGCCAGCCCTGGCACATGTGCTCGCTCAGCACCTCCATCACGCGGCCGTCCGGCGCCAGGTGGTCGTCCGTGGGCAGGCGCCCGGCGTCCCACACGCGGTTGGTGGCCTCGAACACGTTCTGCAGCCGGTTCGAGGCGGTCTCGTCCGGACCGAAGAGGCGGAAGTTGTCGGGGTTCTGCTCGATCACGTCGCGCAGCCAGGTGCCGAGCACGCGCGTGGCCTCGCTGAAGCCCGAGGCCGGCGCCGGCACGTCGATCGCGTAGGCGCGGAAGTCCGGCAGCCGCAGTGGCTTCGTGAGCAGGCCGCCGTTGGCGTGTGGGTTGGCGCCCATCCGCCGCTCGCCCTCCGGCGCGAGCTCCACGAGTCCGGGCACGGGTGCGCCCTTCGAGTCGAACAGCTCCTCCGGCCGGTAGCTCTTCATCCAGCGTTCGAGCTGCGCCAGGTGCTCGGGGTTGTCCCGCACCTCGGCAAGCGGCACCTGGTGTGCGCGCCAGGTGCCCTCCACGGGGAGGCCGTCCACCACCGCGGGACCTGTCCAGCCCTTCGGCGTGCGCAGGACGATCATGGGCCAGGCCGGCCGCGTCCCGCCCGGGGTCGCCTGGATCGTGGCGATGTCGTCGAGGCAGCCGTCGAGCGTCTCGGCCAGGGCGTGGTGCACCGCCTCGGGCTCGTCGCCCTCCACCACGCGGGGGTCCCAGCCGGCGCCGCGCATGTACGCGGCCAGCTCGTCGGGCGGAATCCGCGCGAGCACCGTGGGGTTCGCGATCTTGTAGCCGTTCAGGTGCAGCACCGGCAGGACGGCGCCGTCGCGGCCGGGAGTGAGGAACTTGTTCGACTGCCAGCTGCCGGCCAGCGGTCCCGTCTCCGCCTCGCCGTCGCCCACCACGCACAGCGCCACCATCCCGGGGTTGTCGAACACGGCGCCCGATGCGTGCACGAGCGAGTAGCCCAGCTCGCCGCCCTCGTGGATCGAGCCGGGCGTCTCCGGCGCGACGTGGCTCGGCACCCCGCCCGGGAACGAGAACTGGCGGAACAGGCGCCGCATGCCCTCCTCGTCGCGCACGATCTCCGGGTAGGCGTCGGTGTACGACCCCTCCAGCCAGCTGTTGGCCACGAGCGCGGGGCCCCCGTGGCCTGGCCCGGTGATGAAGATCGAGTCGAGCTCGCGCTGGCGGATCGCGCGATTCATGTGCACGTAGAGCAGGTTCAGCCCGGGTGAGGTGCCCCAGTGGCCGAGCAGCCGCGGCTTGATGTGGTCGCGCGTGAGCGGCTCGCGAAGCAGGGGGTTGTCGAGCAGGTAGATCTGTCCGACCGACAGATAGTTGGCGGCTCGCCAGTAGGCGTCGATACCGCGCAACTCATCGGCCGCGAGCACGGCCGTAGTGTGTCAGAGCCTGCCTCAGGATCCTCGCACACGCGGATCCTGAGGCAGGGTCTGTCAGCCAGTCCCTGCTGCTGTCCCGCCGGGCGGCGCCGGCGGCGCCAGGTGGAATCCCTGCGCGCAGGGCACGTGAAGCTCGGAGAGCGCCTGCAGGTCCTCCCGCGTCTCCACTCCCTCGGCGATCACAGTGCCGCCGATGTCGCCGCCGAACATCGTGAGCGCGCGGGCGAGGGCGCGACGGCGCGCGTCGGTGGCGATCCCGCGCGTGAGCGACACGTCCAGCTTGATGAAGTCCGGCGCCACCAGGAGGATGTGGCGCAGGCTGGCGAAGCCCGCGCCGGCATCGTCCACAGCCACGCGCACCCCGCTCTCACGCAGGCGATCGAGGGCGAGGATCAGCGCGTCGTAGTCGGTCACCGGACTGTGTTCGGTCATGTCGAGCACGATGCGCTGGCCGCGCGCCTCCCGGAGCAGCTTGATCAGGTCATGCGTGCAGACCGTGTCGGGAGAGACGTTGAGCGCCAGCCACGCCTGCTCCGGAAGCAGCTCGCACCACTTGAGGGCGGCGCGGATGGCGGACAGCTCGAGCTCCACCGTGAGGCCGAGCTCCGCGGCGTCGGCGAACCAGACGCTTGGGCTCCGCCGCAAGCCGTCTGGAAAGCGGGCCAGTGCCTCCACGCCCACTGCCTCGCCGCTCTCGAGGGCGAAGATCGGCTGGAAGACCATGTCCGGCCCGCCGGCATCCATTACCGCACGGATGCGCGCGATCCGCTCCGCGCGCTGGCGAGCGGCGAGCCCCGCCGAGCGGGTCAGCTCGAGCACGAGCCCCGCCGCCTCGCTCGAGTGCCCGCCGCCGCCGCCCTGGGCGGCCTGATGGATGGCCTGGATGATCTCCCCGTTCGCGGTGCCCTTCACCAGGTAGCTGGTGGCGCCCGCCTCGAGCATCTCTTCCACCACCTCGCGGCCCACGCGCGCCGACAGCACCACCACGTGCGTCTCCGGCACGGACGCCTTGATCTCCTTGATCGCCGTGGCGCCCCCGCCCGGCATTCGACCGTCCACCAGGGCCACATCCGGACGGTGCAGGTTGGCCAGCCTCACCGCCTGCATCGCGTCGCTGGCCATGCCCACCACCTCGATCTCGCTGCGCGCCCCGAGCATGTCAGCCAGCGCCTGGCGAACGCGCTCGTCGTCGTCCGCGACGAGCACGCGCAGCTTGTCGCCGGCGCGTTCCTCCCGTGGCTGCTCGTCGAGCCGCCCCTTCCCGCGCGCCTCCTCGCCGGCGCTGCGGATCGTCGCGGTGATCTCGGCGTTGGGCGCGCCTTTCACCAGGTAGCCCACGGCTCCGGCGTCGAGCATCGAGAGCACCGACGTGCGGTCCTGATAAGCCGAGAACGCGATCGCACGCGTCTCCGGGGAGAGGCGGCGGATCTCCGCCGCGGCGCGGGGCCCGCCGCCGCCCGGCATCCTGACGTCCAGCACGGCCACGTCGGGGCGCAGCCGCACCGCCAGCTCGATCGCCTCGTCCGCGTCGCACGCCACGCCCGCGACCTCGAGCCCCCGCTCGTAGTCGATCAGCTCGCGCATCGCCGAGCGGATCGCCGCCTCGTCGTCAGCGATCAGCACGCGCAGGTCTGCCACTAGTCGAGCAGACCCCGGCGGATGCCCTCAGCAACGGCCGCAGCGCGGTCCGTCACGCCGAGCTTCTCGTAGATGTTCTTGAGGTGTGTCTTCACCGTGGCGGGGCTCACGTACAGCTCCCGCCCGATCTGCGGTCCCGACCGTCCCTGCGCCGTAAGGGACAGGATCTCGCGCTCGCGTGCGGTCAGCGGCGGGCCGTCGTGCTCGCGGTCGCCGTTCGCAGGCTCCCCGAGCACGATCTGCCCGCGCGCGACCGCACTCACCGCCTCCCCGATCGCCTCGGCATCCGCCGTCTTGGGCAGGTATCCCGCGGCGCCCATCTCGAGCGCCTCGGACACGAGCGACCCCGACGCCTCCGCGGACAGCATCAACACGCGCGTGGGCAGCTTCTCCCGGATCACCGAGCGCAGCACCTCCACGCCGTCGAGGGTGGGCATGCGCGCGTCCACCAGGACCACGTCGGGCTTCAGCCCGCGAGCGAGCTCGAGCGCCTGCTCGCCGTCCTCGGCCTCACCCACCAGCTCGAGGTCGGGCCGCCGCCGCAGCGCCTCCACGAGCGCACCACGGAAGAGCGGGTGGTCCTCCGCCACCAGCACCGACGTCCGCTTGAGTCGGCTGGTCCGGTTCATCGATGCTTCGCCTCCCGCGAGAACACGTTGTCAATCTCCCCCTGGGTGCCGCCATGCACCCGCCGCTCGGACTGCCCCGAGTTTAGCCCCCTAGGAGGTACCTCTTTAGAGGTATTTGGGCGAGGCTGGCGCCTACGCGCCAGCTCCGCTAGGCCACGTCTTGGAAGAGATCCGCGTCGCGCCGGAGCGCCTCGCGGATGCGCTGCTTCAGCTGCCCGTGGATCTGGCAGACCCGGCCCTCGCTCACGCCGAGGATGGCGCCGATCTCGCGCAGCGTGAGGTTCTTCACGTACATGAGCACGGCGATCTCCTGCTCGCGCTCGCTGAGGGCGGCAAACGCCCGCCGGAACTTTGCCTTGGCCTCGGACATCGCGCCGGCGAACTCGGGATCGACGTCGCGGTCGGTGGAGACGAGCGTGTCGATGCGCTCGATCGCAGCCTCCGCCGTGAGCACCATCGAGTTGAGCGAGGTGACCTCGGATGCCGCGATCTCACGCTGGTGCTCGAGCAGCTCGTCCGGCGTGATGCCCACCGCCGCGGCCAGCTCCTCGTCGCTGGGCCGGCGGCCGTAGACCGAGGTGAAGTTGTCGCGCGCGGCGGTGATGTCCCGCTCCCAGCGGCGCAGCGTCCGCGGCGCCCAGTCCTGGCGGCGTAGCTCGTCGATCACGGCGCCGTGGATGCGCGTCCAGGCGAACTGCTCGAGCGAGGTGCCGCGCTCGGGCTCGTAGCGGTCGATCGACTTGATCAGCGCCTCTAGCCCGCACGAGATCAGGTCCTCGCGCTCGCAGTGAGCCGGGAGCGAGCGAACCTTCCTATTGACGATGTACTTCGCGAGCGGCGCGTAGGTCATGATCAGACGGTCGCGCGCACGCATGTCGCCGTGCTCGCGGTACCGCTCGAGCAGCCGCTGCGCGTCGTCCTTTGGAGCCATACGGTTGGATCGGAATACCGCAAAGAGCGGTCAATCCACCGATGGGAGGAATTGCGGCATTCGAATGGCTTACATCGAGGGCCCGCCCCCTCGATTGGGTAGTCTGATTAACACGCTCAGAAGTTCTTGAAGAAAACGCCCCGAGCAGGGGAGATGCTGTGGGAGGCGAAAGGGGGCGGCAATGAGCGCCGCGAGGATTCTGGTTGTGGACGATGAGGACGGCGTGCGCGAGGTCGCGCGCCGCATCCTCGCGAGCGGAGGCTACGACGTTGTGGCCGCGCCGAGCGGCGAGGAGGCGCTGGCGCTGATCGCCGACGAAGGCGGCGACGTCGACCTCCTTCTCACCGACGTGATCATGCCGCGCATGTCCGGCAAGGAGCTTGCCGAGCGGCTCGTTTCGCTGAAGGACGGCGTGAAAATCCTCTACATGTCGGGCTACACCGACAGGCTGATCGGGCTCGACGAGGTCGACGCTCTAGTGGAGAAGCCGTTCAACCGCGATGGGCTCCTTGGGGCGGTCAGCCGGGCCCTGGAGGGGTAGGGCGGACGGTGCCATCATCCCTGGCGTGAGCTCCCAGGGCGACCTCGAGCCGGTCCAGCGCGCGGAGCGGCCACTCGATCCGGGCGTGACCATCGGCCACGTGCACCTGCGCACGGCGGACATCGACCGCATCCGCGACTTCTACGTGGGCGTGCTCGGTTTCGACGTGATCGCGGAGGCGCGCGACGTGCCCGGCTGGGGCACCACGGGCGATGTGCTGTTCGTCTCGGCCGGCGGCTACCACCATCACCTCGGCTTCAACACCTGGAAGTCCGCCGGCGGGGCGCCGCAGCCCGACGGCGTCACCGGGCTCCACCACGTGGCCATCCGCTACCCCACTCGCGCCGCGCTGGCCGACGCACTGCGCCGACTGAGCGAGGCGGACTGGCCCATCCGCCAGGCCACCGACCACGGCACCCACGAGGCGATCTACATCTCAGACCCGGACGGCAACGACGTTGAGCTGATGTGGGACAGGCCGCCGTCGGAGTGGCCGCGCGACGAGCAGGGGCACGCGGTCGGCGCGTTCGGCCCCGACCTGGACCTGGACGCGCTGGCGGCTGAGAAGCCAGGCCCTTAGTCCGGGCGGTCGCCCAGCATCAGGGCGACGGTGCCGGCAACGGCCACGCCCGCGGCAGCGATCGCTCCCGCCACCGCCGAGAACACCTTGTGGTCGCGCACGTACTCGAACGTGCGCTCGGGGCTGAGCACGATCAGGGCGGCGATAGCCGCCAGTCCCACGACCACGAGCAGGCCGACCGCCGAGGCGCGATCGAGCTTGGGCAAAGGGCGCGACACAGCCACCGCCGGCGAGCGGGCCTCGCGGAGCGACAGCGCGGCCACCGCCAGCCCCGTCCACCCGGCGGCCACCAGGTACCCGCCGATCACGTCGCTTGGGTAGTGCCACCCCAGCGACAGCAGCGAGTAGCTCACCGCGATCGCGAACAGGGCCCCGAGTCCCACGACGAACGGCCGCAGCCGCGGGCCCACCACCAGCACCGCGGTGAGCGCGAGGGCCATCGACGCGGTGGCATGGCCGCTCGGGAACGCCTTTGCGTCGATCTGGTGGAAGGCGAGCACGTCGGCGAAGCGCGGCGCGGCCAGCGCCGGCTTGAGGATGTAGTCGGTGGTGATCGCCGAGCCGAGCAGGATCGTGCCGGCCGCCGCGGCGAGCCAGGGCCGCCCGCGCAGGAGCGCGATCGCCACCAGGGTGGCGCCGATCAGCCCGAACTCCACCGGGCTGGCCATGTGGGCCACGACGCTCGCCAGGTGGTGGGTGAGCGGCCGGTCGAGCGACATGAAGTCGTGTAGTGCGAGCGCGTCGCGCCGGTGCGCGGCGGGCACCCGGAACGCGAGCCAGCGCAGGAGCGCCACGCCGGCGGCTGAGGCGGCGGCTACGAGCAGTCCATAGCGGACGCGAGCGTGCATTTCACCAGGGTAGTGACGGAACCTCAGCCACCACAAGCGCCGCGCGCCTGACAGTGTTCGGCTATGACGGACGGCGGTCTCATCCTGGTCGCGGGCGCGCTGCTGGCGGCCGGTCTCGGCGCCTCGCTGGTGGCGGAGCGGCTGCGGCTGCCCGGCCTCGTGTTGTTCCTCGGGGTGGGGATGGCGATCGGGTCGGATGGCGCCGGCTGGATCGACTTCAACAACTACGAGCTGGCCCGGCGCATCGGGGTGATCGCGCTCTCGCTGATCCTGTTCGAGGGCGGCCTCAGCGCCGGCTTCGGGGAGATCAGGCCGGTGCTGCGCCCCGCGATCGCGCTGGCCACCATCGGCACGATCGGCACGGCGCTGATCGCCGGCCTCGTCGCCGCCTGGCTGTTCGACTTCTCGACGCTCGAGGGGCTGCTGCTCGGCGCGATCGTGGCATCTACCGACAGCGCCGCGATCTTCTCCCTGCTGCGCGGCTCGACACTGCGGCGCAAGCTCGCCCGCACCCTGGAGGGCGAGGCCGGACTCAACGACCCCGTTGCCGTCCTGCTCGTGCTTGGGTTCATCGACTGGATCCAGCAGCCGAACTACGGGCTGCTCGACATGGCCTGGCTGTTCGTGCGCCAGCTGGGGATCGGGCTGGCCGTGGGGTTGGCCGTCGGCTGGCTTGCCGTTCGGGCGTTCCAGCGCCTGCGCCTGGAGACCGTGGGCCTCTATCCGGTCGCCTCGATCTGCGCCGCGGCGCTCGCGTACGGCGCGGCCGACGTGCTGCACGGCTCCGGCTTCCTAGCGGTGTACCTCGTCGGGCTCCTGCTGGGCAGCGCCACGATCCCGGCGCGCACCACGGTGGCCACGTTCCACCACGGGCTGGCGTGGGTCGCGCAGATCTCGCTGTTTCTAACGCTGGGTCTGCTCGTGTTCCCAAGCCAGCTCGGCGACGTGGCGGTGGAGGGCACCGTCCTGGCGCTTGTGATCGCGGTAGTGGCACGGCCGGTCTCCGCAGTGCTGGCCACGGGCTTCGCGGAGTACAGCGCCTCCGAGCGGGTCGTCCTGGGCTGGGCGGGGCTGCGCGGCGCCGTCCCCGTGGTGCTCGCCACGTTCCCGGTGATCGCAAACGTGCCGCACAGCCACGAGTTCTTCAACATCGCCTTCTTCGCGGTGGTCATCTCCACCCTGCTCCAGGGGCTGACATTCGAGCCGCTCGCGCGCGTCCTCGGGGCCACCACGAGCGAGCCGGCGCTGCCCGGCCCGCTGGTGGAGACGGGCACGATCCGGCGGCTCGGCGCAGACGTGGTGGAGTTCCCCGTGGGGCCGACCGACGCCGTGGTGGGACGCCGCGTCCGCGAGCTGGGCCTGCCCCGCGACGCGCTCCTCAACGTGATCGTGCGGGGCGACCAAGCGCTGCCGCCACGCGGGTCCACCCGCATCGAGGCGGGCGACCGTCTCCATGTGCTGCTGCGCCGTGAGGTGGCTCACCGCTTCCCCGAGCTGATCGAGCGCTGGCGCGAGGGACCGTGGGAGCCGCGCACCACACGTAAGCCCGCGATTCGCGGCGGGCAGGTGATCTTCAGCAGCCGCCCCTGGGACTCGAACGAGGGCGATCCGGCGGCGCCCGAGGTAGTGGCGGGCGTACGGGTGGTCGAGCACCTGCGCACGCGCCGCGACAAGCCGGGCGCGCTGGTGGCGCTCGAGGACGGGCGCTACGCGATCACGGGCGCCACGCTGGCGGTCGGCTCGCCCCAGCAGATCCAGGGCTACAGCCGCCGCCGGCTGCGGGCCGACTGCTCGGACGCGGAGGAGGCCTGGTGGCAGGAGGTGATCGGAGCGGTGGCCCGGACTTGACGCCTCAGTGCTCAATACCTAACATTGCTAGGTATGAGCATGCGGGCCGAAGCCCTCAAGGGACATCTCGACGGGCTCCTGCTGGCGGTGGTGGCGGAGGAGCCCGCGCATGGTTACGCGATCGTCGAGCGGCTGCGCCTGCGAAGCGGGGGCGAGTTCGACCTCCCGGAGGGCACGGTCTACCCGGCGCTCCACCGTCTCGAGCAGGCGGGCCTTCTGAAGAGCAGCTGGGCGCCGGGCGCCACGCGCCGGCGCCGCGTCTACTCGCTGAGCGCCAAGGGCCGGCGGGCGCTCGGCCGGCGACGGGCGGAGTGGGGGACCTTCTCGCGCGCGATCGACGCCGTGCTGCGCGAGGTGCCGGCGTGATCGAGGCCTATCTGCGCGAGCTCGACGCGCGGCTCGCCGTGCCGCGGCGCCTCCGCGGACGCATCCTGGACGAGACGCGCGACCACCTGCTGGAGCTGGTCGACGGCGGACTAAGCGAGCACGAGGCAGTGCAGGCGTTCGGCGCACCCGAGGCTCTCGCGCGCGAGTTCCACGAGCAGCTGGCCGGCACGAGCGCGCACCGCTCGTCGGCGCTCACCGGCTTGATGCTTGTCGTGCTCGCGGTTGCCTACGCCTTTGCCCCCGGCGCCTGGGGGAGCGGACCTGTCGTGCTCATCGCCGGACAGATCGCCGTTGTGGCGGGTGTGCTCGCCCTCGTCCGCTCGCTGCGCTTCAGGTCCGCCCACGCCGTGCCGCCGTCACGGCTTGCCGACATCTACCGCGCAAACGCGCTGGCCCTCGGCTGCGTCGCTCTGATTGCGATCTACGTTGCGGTCACCGGCCCCGTTATGCCGGCCGCCGTGCTGGGGGCGATCGCTCTCGCGTCGGCGCTCGCCCTCGCACGCTCGGTGGCTCGCGCCCGCCCGGTTGCTGGAGGTGAGCCCGAGGACGACGCCTTCGACGATCTGCTCGCGCTGGCCCAGCACGCGCCGGCCATCGGCTCCCAGGTCGCCCGGCACGCCGACCGCCTCGAGCTGTTGCGCCGCCACCCGTGGCGCTTCTGCGCGGCGTTCGCCGCCACGTGCGGCCTCGCGGCCGGCGTGGGTCACGCGATCACAGACGGCGGCCTGACGGCACTCACCGCGGGACACATCGCACGCGCCGTGGCGGCCACGCTCGTGATCGCCGCGATCGAAGGCGCCGCGGTCGTGCTCGCCTTCGTGGCCTTCGGTCGCCTCCTCGGAATCAGACGCGCGTGATCAAACGCACTGGCCGTGGCTGTTCCGGCGACGTATCGTTGTGACGTGGCACGCAGCAAGCAGCGCCTGGCCCCTCGGCGGGCAAAGGCAGTAGGGCTGCTCGGCTTCGCCGCCGCCGTGGCGCTGCCGGTTCTGGTGTGGCGCGACGCGATAGCCGCGCTGGCTCAGGGCTACGATCCATCGCCCGGCTATTTCATCGCCGCATGGACGCCCTTCGGCCTGATCGCGCTCGGGTTGCTGCTGATGGTGCCGGTGGTCTACTCGATCGGCCTCAGCTCATACGCGCCCGCGTATCCGCGCCGGCGTAACGCGTACGCGGGCTGGGGCGTAACGCTGTACCTGCTGGGCTTGGGCCTTGCAACCCAGGTTGGGTGGATCGCGCACGGCCTGACCACGTCCTAGGTGTCGGGAGCCGGAAGTTCGCTGGGGCTTCCCGGCGTCTGGACAGGCCTGGCGCTCGTCGGCGACCTCGCCCGTACCACGAGTACTTGCTTGGTCACCGCCAAGCGCCAGTCCCGCCCAGCCACTCGGGAAGCCCATAGCGAACTTCCGACTCCCGACACTAGAATGGCCAAAGCCTTTGCGGGCGAAGTGTTGTGGTTGCACAGAAGCCTTCCAAGCTTCTAGGGCGGGTTCGATTCCCGTCGCCCGCTTCCCCGGGGCGTGGCGCAGTCTGGTAGCGCACTCGGCTGGGGGCCGAGCGGTCGCTGGTTCGAATCCAGTCGCCCCGATATTCGATTGGTAGGTGCAGGGCTCTGCATGGCCCCGCAAGGCGCATGGCGGAGCTGGCTTCCCGTGCGAGTTGCGGGCCGGTGCGGAGTGGTGCGTAGCGGTCCGGGATGCAATTGGGATGCCGTGGCCACTGGGCGGGATGCAGATGGGAGACTCGCCGCCTGCGCGTGGCTTTGAGTCGCCCGGGCGGGTTTGAGGGCGACGCGCCTCTCCTCTTTCTACGACCTGACTCTGCAGTAGCCCCGGCGCGTCATTTGAGCACCGGTGTCTTTGTCGTTCGTTCGCAGGATGTGCTCATGCGCTGTTCGGTGACCGGCTCGGTGTTGTCAGGCGGACAACGCCAACATGGTCACGAGAGCTGCCGGCTCTCACGTGCCATTCGACGTAGAGAGCGCTTTGTGGTTTCTGTAGACGTCCCGGTTGGATCTCGTGCCATCACCGTGCGCGATCCACATCTCTCCCGACTCATCCCCTGGTAGCTCGGCGGGCGGCTCGAGGCGGGGGAGGTTGGCGTCGGTTTCCGGGTTGTGCGGGCGAGGCGAGACGACCTTGAACCGCTGGCGAGTGAAGATGCCCGTCACGGTGGCCATGGAGCGGAGGCTGGCACGAGAGGAGGGGCCCCGCATCGGGGGCCCCTCCAACTCGGTTTGCGACGTGTTAGCGCGCGAGGCGGATGCTCAGCGAGGCCGTGCTCGTCGCTCCGGCCGCGTTGCGGACGGTGACGGTCACGGTGGCTATGGCCTTGCGATGCCTCCGCAGCCGACGCGCGATCGACTTCCTCTGCTTGCCGGTGAGCGTCAGCTTCAGCGTGGCAGGCGAGTTGGCGCCGACGCTCTCGCCCGCCGTGCGCAGCCGGTAGGGCTTGTGCACGCTCCGCTGCTTCACGAGGCCGGTGGCCGAGGCCGTCACGTTGCTGTCGCTGGACAGGGTCAGCGTGACGAAGCCGTGGCGAATCGACTCGCGCTTCGACGCGCTCAGGGTGATGTGCGGCACGCCGGCGATGTTCGGGCTCGAGCTGGAGACTCCGCTGCTGCCGGTCAGGCCGCTGGAGCCGCCCGTCGAGCCGCCGGAGCCGTTCGGGCCGCCGGTGTTGCCGCCGCCACCCGGATTGCCGCCACCCGGCTTGCCGCCACCGCCGCTAGGCGGGGGCTTGGGGCACGCGTCCTGGTGCTTGGGGTCGGTCGGGCAGAGGTCCTGGGTCACGTCGGCGTAGCCGTCGTGATCGGCATCCGGCTCGAGCGTCACGGCCATGTCCACGAGCGCGCCGCCGGACTGCTGGCCGGGACCGGCCGGGATCGGGCCGCCGCCGCCCCCGCCTCCGCCTCCGCCTCCGCCCGGGACGATGATGGGCGGGCCGAGCAGCTTCACGAGGTCCCCGCTGTTCGCGGAGTGGAAGGCCGGAGCCGGGCCGTTCACGGCGACGCCGAGGTGCTCACCGCCATAGACCGGGTTGCGGGTCGGCGTGGTCTTGAGCTCGCCGGGACTGAACTTCTGCTCCAGGGTGTCCGAGATGACCCCCACGTTCCCGTTCACGTACTCGTCGAGTTCCATGTAGGCGGTACCGGCCGTCAGCGCGCGGAAGGTCCAGGAGGTGATCACGCCGCCGCCGGGCGGCACGACGTAGGAC
>JBKPDA010000175.1:0-4253 GCA_046727635.1 Actinomycetota bacterium
TCCTGGAACCACAGCGGCCCCTTGATGCCGATCTTCGACAGCACCGTGTTCACCGGCCCGAAGGCCGGGTTGAGGATGTAGACGAACCCGAGCGTGGCCGCGACGGGCGGAGCCAGCGCCGGCAGGTAGAAAACGGTGCGGAAGAAGCCGAGGCCGCGGCGCGCGCGTGTGGCCATCACCGCCACGCCGAACGCGAACAGCACCTGCAGCGGCACCGCTATCGCGAGCATCCACAGCGTGTTCTTCACAGCCGGGCCGATCTGCCGGTCGCCGTTGAACAGGAACTGGTAGTTCCTCAGCCCGATCCAGCGCGGCGACGACAGCAGGTCGTAGTGCGTGAACGAGAAGTAGACGTTCGCGATCAGCGGGTAGCCGAAGAAGATCGTGAAGCCCACGAGCCAGGGGCTGAGCAGGAGCAGCACCAGCCGCCGCCTGCGCCACTTCGCCCTCTTCTTGGCCCGCTCCCGCTCGGCGGTCTGGGTCACGGAGCGGTCCCCGCAGTGGCATTGGCCTGCTGCGAGTCGATCTCCTTGTCCACTCCTGCGAGGCCCGCCTGCAGATTGCTCACCTTCCCAGCCTCCCACTTCTCGATGAACGTGTGGAAGAGCAGCTGATCCGCGTCGCCCGAGGCCACCAGCGGGTTGGTGGCGGTGTGCGGGTCGACGAAGATCTTCAGGAACGGCTGGAAGTGCGCGTCGTCGTTGAGCGTGGTGGCCTTGGACGAGGCCGGCGTGGTGGGCACGTTGCCGAGCCCCTCCGCCAGCTTGGTGAGCGCCTGAGTGTTGGTGCCGAGGTACTTGAGCAGCTCCCAGGCCGCGCCCACGTGCGCCGCGCCCTTCGGGATGCCGATCGTGTTGCCCGTGATGTAGCCCCCGCCGTACAGCCCAGGCTGCGAGTCATCGGCGGGCATAGGCGCCGTGCCGTAGTCGAGCTTCGGGTGCTCGGCCTTGATGAACGCGGTGCGGTACTCGCCGTCCATGATCATCGCGACCTTGCCGGTCTCGAACGCGTTCTGCGGAGAGAACTCCTGGCCCGCGCCGGCCTCGAAGCGCTTGATGTTGTTGTAGCCGTACCAGTCCACAAGCGCCTTGTCCCAGTTCAGGAAGTTGGTCCAGCCAGGGCTCGAGGCGAGTGTGGACTTGTCGTTCGCGTCGGCCCACTGAGCGTTCCAGAGCGGCGCCATGTGGGCGGCGGCGTTCTCGTAGAAGCCCTCGTTGGGGATGAACCCTGCGACCTTGATCGTGCCGTCCGGGTTGCGGACGGTCAGCTTCTTCGCGTCCGCTGTCAGCTCAGAGAAGGTCTTCGGCGGTGACGTGATGCCCGCCTTCGCGAACATCGCCTTGTTGTAGTAGAGGCCGTACACGTCCGCCAGGTCCGGCAGCGCACAGCGCTTGCCCCTGAACTGCGTGTAGTTCTGGACGGCCTTCGGGAACTCGCCCACGTTCACCTTGTCGCGGTTGATGTAGGGCGTCAGGTCGATCCAGCCGCCCGAGGAGCAGAAGGCGCCGGTCTTGTCGGTCTCGAACGACAGCGCCACATCGGGCGGGTTGCCGCCGCGGATCGAGGCCACGATCTTGTTGTTGTCCACGGACCCGACGCTCTTGATCTTCACGTTCGGGTGCTGGGCCTTGAAGCCGGAGAGCACGCTGTTCCAGATGCCGAGCTCGCGCTGGGTAAAGCCGCTGTAGACGGTCAGCGTGACCGGCTTGTTCGGGTCGAAGGTGGCCGTGTTACCAGAGCTCGAGCTGGAGCCCGATGTGCTGCTGCCGCCGCCTCCGCACGCGGCGACCCCGATCGCCAGTGCCAGAACCGCCATCCCGAGTGCGCCACGACGCATGCGTCGTCACCTCTCTTCCCCGAACTTCTGGTTAGGAACCCTTCCGAGTTGTGCAAGCTATCGCGGCCCTCGCGGCCCTGTCAAGCTTTGCTCTGCGTAGTTTGTGTTAAGAGTCATAACGACTCTGTATGCTGCCGACCCGATGACAAGCCTCGAGCGCGAGCTTCTCGAGCAGGGCGGCGTCCTCCGATCACGCACGGACGCCGGGTGGCACTACGCCTGCGAGGCCGCCGCGCTTCTCGAGCGCGCCGACGTGGATCACATGATCGTCGCGGCGCGCGGCAGCTCCGACAATGCGGCGCTCTATCTCCAGTACCTGTTCGGTCGCGATCACGGGCTTACGGTTGGGCTGGCGGCCACCTCGCTCTACTCGCCCCCGGAGGCGGCGCCGAGGCTGGGGCACGCCGCGGCGCTCGGAATATCGCAATCGGGGCGCTCGCCGGACGTCGTTGGGGTCCTGGAAGCCGCGCGGCTGCAGGACCGACCTACGATCGCGATCACCAACGAGCCGGACTCGCCGCTGGCCTCGATGGCCAACGTGGTCGTGCCGCTGCTGGTGGGCGAGGAGCGCTCAGTCGCGGCGACGAAGACCTACACGGCGTCGCTCCACGCGGTGGCCCAGATCGCCGCGGCAATGAGGCCCGGGCGGTTCTCATCGGAGCCTTGGTTCGACAAGCTGCCGGCCGCCGTGTCGCAGGCGGCGCACGATGCACTAGAGGAGCGCGACCGCTTCGACCCGCTCGCGGAAGCCACGTTCGTTACGGCTCTGGGACGCGGCCTTCACTACGCGACGGCGCGTGAGACCGCGCTCAAGCTCCGCGAGCTCAGCGGCCTCCCGGCCGAGGGGCTGTCGCCGCCCGACCTGCTGCACGGACCGGTCGCGGCGCTTGCACCGAGCGTCGGGCTCTGGCTGGTGGGCGACGAGCCGGGGCCGGAGCTGTTCGGCGAGCTGCGTGCGCGGGCGGGAGCGAGCGTGGTGGTGTCGCGCGATCCCGAGCTGCTCGCCCAGGCGGACATTCCCATCGCGCTCCCGGCCGGGCTCCCAGGCTGGGCCGCGCCGATCGTCGCGATCGTGCCCGCCCAGGCGGCGGCGCTGCGGCTGGCCGAGCTGCGCGGCGTGGCGGTGGACTCGCCGCACGGGCTCCAAAAGGTGACGCTGACGCGCTAGCGCTTCTTGGCGTGGTGCTTGCGCGCGTGGCGCTTGCGGTGGTGGCGCTTCTTGTGGTGCCTGCGTGCCCTGTGCTTCTTCGTCTTGGCCTGCGACTTCGATTTGACGGACTGCTGCGCGGGGCTGCCGCTTTGCTGCTGGGACGTGTCCGTCGATCCCGCGGGCGCGAACGCGTCCGGCACGAAGCGCTCGATGAACGCGCGAATCGGTCCCTCGGCCAGGCGGGCGTAGACGCCGGGCTTGCCTGCCTCCGCGCAGCCCTTGCCGAAGCTGGTGGCGCCTACGAGGCGCAGCTGGCCGCCCGCCACGGGCACGAGCAGCGGACCGCCCGAGTCGCCCTGGCAGGTGTCCGTGCCGCCCTGCGGGTAGCCGGCGCAGATCATGCTCTTCGCGTCGAACGTGCCGTCGGTGTTGCTCAGCCCGTTCGGATAGGCGTTCGCGCAGTACGCGTCGGTCGTTATCGGCACCTGCGCGAACTGCATCTGGCTGGGCGCCGAGCTCGCGTTCTCTGACGTGGTGCCGAAGCCGGCGATGGTGGCGAGCACGCCGGGATCCCAGCTCGCGCGCTCTGACGTGGCGGCGATCCGCATCGGCGCGATGCCCGACGGCTTGTCGAGCTCGAGGAGCGTCACGTCGTTGCCGGTGCCGTTGGTCACCAGGTAGTCGGTATCGACGGTCACGCTGCTCACCGAGTGCGTCTCGGCGCCGTTGCCGTTCGCGTAGACGCTCCCCAGCTGTACGGTGTAGAAGCTCGCGGGCCACGCGATTGGCGTGGGCAGCGCGCCGTCGCTCAGCGATCCCGTCAGCGAGCCGCAATGGCCGGCGGTGAGCACCCACTGCGGTGCGATCAGCGTGCCGGTACAGCCGAACGCGCCGCCAATCAGCACGTCGGCCACGTACGGAAACGTGCCGGGCGCGGCGGGCTGTCCGCCCACGACGGCGCGCGCCGGCGCGGCCTGCAGAGCAAGCACACAGATCACAGATGCCAGGACCCCCGCCCGTCGCATCGTGGGGAATCGTACGACGGGGGTTGGACGCGCGCGCCGCTAGACCGTGAGCGGTCCCCGCAGCACGCGCAGAGTGAGGTCGCCAACGCTGACGGAGTCGCCCGCGTGTAGCTGACGGCCCCGGCGCTCCTCCGGCTCGCCGTTCACGAGCACGTCCTCTGACGCGAGGAGCGACTTCGTCTCGCTGCCGCTCGACACCACGCCGGCGAGCTTCAGCAGCTGGCCGAGCCTGATGGTGTCG
>JBKPDA010000176.1:0-6521 GCA_046727635.1 Actinomycetota bacterium
GCCGGGCCTGGACAAGGTCGATTCGCTGCTCGAGGAGATGCGCCACGCGGGCCTGCCGGTAGAGCTGCACGTCGAGGGCGAGCCGTTTGCGCTCGCGCGCGCGATGGATCTGTCCGCCTACCGGATCGTGCAGGAGGGCCTGACCAACGCGCTAAAGCAAGCGCACGCCAGCCGGGCGGACGTGACGCTTCGCTACGCGTCGGCGGAGCTCGAGATGGAGGTCCGCGATGACGGCAGGGGTCCCTCGACGAGCGACGGTATGGGCCATGGGCTGGTGGGCATCCGCGAACGCGTGAAGATCTACGGCGGCGAGATGAGCGCGAGCACCGCAAGCGACGGCGGCTTCGTCCTCAAGGCACGACTCCCGGTTGGGCCATGAGCATCCACGTCCTCGTCGCCGACGACCAGGCGATGATCCGCGCCGGCTTCCGAATGCTGCTGGCGGACGAGCAGGACATCGAGGTGGTCGCCGAGGCGCACAACGGCCTCGAGGCCGTCGAGAAGGCCGCCCGCTTCCATCCCACCGTCGTGCTGATGGACATCCGGATGCCCGAACTCGACGGCCTCGAGGCCACCCGGCGCATCCTCGCTGCCGACCCCGAGGCGCGGGTCCTGATCCTGACCACGTTCGACCTCGACGAATACGTCTACGAGGCGCTCAGCGCCGGGGCCAGCGGCTTCGTCCTGAAAGACGATCCGCCCGAGCAGCTGATCGCGGCCATCCGCACGGTCGCCGGCGGCGACGCGCTGCTGTCGCCGGCGGTCACGAAGCGGGTGATCAAGCAGTTCGCGCGCATCCCGCGTCCGGCGCCTCCGAAGGAGCTGGATGAGCTGACTGCGCGCGAGCTGGAGGTCTTTCGCCTGATCGCCGCCGGCCTCTCGAACGCGGAGATCGGCCAGGAGCTCTTCATCAGCGACACGACGGTCAAGACCCACGTGACCCGCGTCCTCCAGAAGCTCGGCCTCCGCGACCGCGTCCAGGCCGTGGTGCTGGCCCATCAGGCCGGGCTCTTCGAGACCGAGACGCCGAAGGCCCGCGGCTGAGCCGTCACCACTGGGTCTCACCCCTCCGCGACAAGTTTGGACCGGGTGTCCATTCCACGCACGCGGCCGCCCCTGTTTCTTGTGTGGGCATGGCGCGCCGGCTCGCCTGACCGGAATCAACCCGATCACAGGAGTGCCGATGAGCACGATCGTCGAGCCGGCGGCCATCGCCGTGCAGCCCACCAGGGAGCAGTCGTCGTACAAGCTTGCGAGCGGGGCCCTGGGCCTGAGGCAGGTCCTGTTCTGCATCGTCACCGGCGCGGCACCGCTCGCGGCGATGATGTTCAACGTCCCGGTGACGGTGCTGGGCGGCGGCTACGGGGCGCCCGCGGCCTTCCTGATCGCCACGGTCGTGCTCACGATCTTCTCCGTCGGCTACATCGAGATGAGCCGGCGGGTGACCGCGGTGGGAGGCTTCTACACCTTCATCACACGCGGCCTGGGACCGGTGATGGGCCTTGGCGCGGGGATCCTCATCGCCCTCTGCTACATCGTCTTCTCGGCGGCGGTCACGGGCGTGCTGGGCTACTTCGCCGCCACCAGCTTCAAGGACTGGTTCTCGATCGACCTGCCCGCCTACGTCTACGCCTTCGCGGCACTCGCGATCATGACCATGTTCGCCTGGTTCCACATCGAGCTGACCGCGAAGGTGCTCGGCACGGCGCTCGTTACCGAGGTGCTCGCGCTGCTCGTGCTCGCCGTGGGCGTGCTCGTGTCGGGCGGCGACAGCGGCCTCAGCCTCAAGCCGCTCGATCCCACGGCGGTGTTCGACAACAGCGTGGCGATTAAGGCCTTCGGCGCGGCCGCCGCCGGCGTGGCGCTGTTCGGCGCGTTCTGGTCGTGGGTCGGCTTCGAGATGGCGCCGAACTACGCCGAGGAGTCGCGTGACCCGAAGAAGATCGCCAAGGCCGCCACGTACGGCTCGGTGATCGGGCTCGGCATCTTCTACACGTTCATCTCGTGGGTGTTCGTGATGGGCTGGGGAACGAACGGCGTCGGCAAGGGCGTGGCCGACCAGTTCGCCGGCAAGTACGGCTCCGCTTTCTACCCGCTGGCGGACCGCTTCGTGGGCTCGGGGCTCAAGACGATGTTCGAGATCCTGATCATCACGAGCTCGTTCGCCTGCGCGATGGCGTTCTACAACACCTCGGCGCGCTATCTGTTCTCGCTCTCGCGTGAGCGGATCCTGCCCGGGTCGCTGAACCGGACGCACCCGAAGCGGCACAGCCCGTACGTCGCGTCGATGGTCGTCACCGTCCTGGTGGGGCTTTACATGCTCGGCTTCACGATCTACGACTCGTCCACGGAGGCGGCGCTGCTGAAGCTCGGCACCTGGACGCCGCTGCTCGGCGTGCTCGGGATCCTCGCCGTGCAGGCGCTCGCGTCGTTCGCGATCGTCCGCTACTTCATGACGACGGCGAGGGACGGCTTCCACTGGTGGAAGACCTTGGTCGCGCCGATCATCGGCGGCTTTGCGCAGATCGGCGCGTGCTACCTGCTGATCCACAACCGGGGCACGCTCGCCGGGACCAACAGCGTCTTCTTCATCAAGGCGCTCCCGTGGTTCGTCGTGGCGGTGTTCCTGATCGGGGCCGGGATGGCCGTGTGGCTGAAGACGAGCGCACGCGACCGGTTCGCCCACATCGGCAGCTTCGAGCACGACGACGCGGTCACGGTGACGGCATGAGCGTGCTCGAGCAGGTCGCCTCGGAGACAGCCGCGGTCCATCCGCTCGAGCCGCTGCGTCCGGAGGAGATCGCCGCCGCGGCGGCGATCCTCAAGGCCGACCGCGGGCTGGGCGAGGAGGCCCGCTTCGTGTTCGTCATGCTGCACGAGCCGCCGAAGGACGCGCTGCGGATGTGGGAGCCGGGGATGGCGCTGCCGCGTGAGGCGTTCGTCGTGTTTCGCGACCGCGAGACGCGCTCCACCTACGAGGCGATCGTGTCGCTCAGCGAAGAGCGCGTGGTCGGCTTCGAGCGCAAGGACGGCGTGCAGGCCCAGATCACGGCCGAGGAGTTCATGGGCAGCGAGGAGGTGGTGCGCGCCGACCCGCGCTGGCAGGAGGCCATGCGCAAGCGCGGCGTCGAGGACTTCTCGCTCTGCATGCTCGACCCCTGGGCCGCGAGCTACACCGGGCCGGCCGACGATCCGGGCACACGCCGGATCTGCCGGCCGCTCACGTGGGTCCGCAGCAAGCCGGGCGACAACGGCTACGCGCGGCCGGTGGAGGGGCTCGTCGTGGTGGTCGATCTCGACGCAATGGAGGTCGTCGAGGTCAACGACTACGGCGTGGTGCCGATCCCATCGCAGCCGGGCAACTACGACCCCGCGCTGATGCTGGAGGACGAGACCAACGTCCCGTCCTTCTCCGCGCTGCGCGAGGACGTGAAGCCGATCGAGATCACGCAGCCCGAGGGCGCGAGCTTCACGGTCGACGGTCATCACGTCCGCTGGCAGAAGTGGTCGCTGCGCATCGGCTTCAACGCGAAGGAGGGGCTCGTCCTCCACGACGTGGGCTACGAGGACGGCGGGCGCCTGCGCTCGATCCTGCGCCGCGCGTCGCTGTCAGAGATGTACGTCCCCTATGGCGACCCTGCCCCCACGCACGACTTCAAGAACGTGTTCGACATGGGCGAGTACGGCGTGGGCTGGCTCGCCAACCCGCTGACCCTCGGCTGCGACTGCCTCGGCGAGATCCGCTACTTCGACGGCTTCGTGAACGACCAGGACGGCAACCCGGTGACGATCACGAACGCGATCTGCATGCACGAGGAGGACTACGGGATCGGCTGGAAGCACACCGACTTCCGTACCGAGGAGGTCGAGGTGCGCCGCGTGCGCCGGCTCGTCGTCTCGACGATCGTGACCGTGGGCAACTACGAGTACGGCTACTTCTGGTACCTCTACACCGACGGCACGATCGAGTACGAGGTGAAGCTCACGGGCGTCATCTCCACCGGCGCGGTGCCCGACGGAGTACGGCCCGAGCACGGCGTGCTGGTGGCGCCCGGGCTCTACGGCCCTCACCATCAGCACTTCTTCTGCGTGCGGCTCGACATGGAGGTGGACGGCGAGTCCAACACCGTGGCGGAGGTCGATTCCGAGCCGCTCCCGGCTGGGCCCGACAACCCCAGCGGCACCGCGTGGGTCACAAAGCGCACCGAGCTGAGCACCGAGTCGGAGGCGCAACGAACCATCGACCCGATGCGGGCGCGCTACTGGCGAATCGAGAACCCCTCCGTGCTCAATCACGTGGGCGACCCGGTGGCCTACAAGCTGATGCCGGGCGACAACGCCCCGCCGATGTCGCTGCCCGACAGCATCCAGGCCCGGCGCGCCGGGTTCTCGCGCAAGCACCTGTGGGTGACGCCCTACGACCCGCGCGAGCGCTATGCGGCCGGCGACTACCCCAACCAGCACCCCGGCGGCGAAGGGCTGCCGAAGTGGACCCAGGCCGACCGGCCGGTGTCGGACACGGATCTGGTGGTCTGGTACAGCTTCGCCGCCCACCACGTGGTGCGGCCGGAGGACTGGCCGGTGATGCCGGTCACCCACATCGGCTTCAAGCTGAAGCCGAGCGGCTTCTTCGCTGGCAATCCGGCGCTGGACATGCCGCCGAGCGCCGCGCGGCACTGCTGCCACGACGGCTAGGTCTGCGCGAAGGCCGCTGCGAGGAGGAACGCCGAGGACTCGGCGCACTAGCATCGACTCGCGTGATCGAGTCGCCGACAGCCGACGTCGATGAGCGGGAGGGCCAGAACCAGGGCCGGCGACCAGCGATCGTCGCGGTCGACGACGAGCCCGCGGTGCTGGCGGCGGTCTCGCGAGACCTGAGGCGCGGGTTCGGCGATCGGTACCGGGTGATGCGTGCAGGCTCGGGCGCCGAGGGGCTCGACCTGCTCAAGCAGGTCCGCGCTCGTGGCGACCAGGTGGCGCTGCTGGTGGCCGACCAGCGGATGCCCGGTCTGTCGGGGACCGACTACCTCGTGCAGGCACGCGAGCTCGTGCCGGAGGCGAAGCGGGTTCTGCTGACGGCGTACGCCGACACCGAGGCCGCTATCCAGGCGATCAACGAGGTGGCGCTCGACTACTACCTGCTGAAGCCCTGGGATCCGCCCGAGGAGCAGTTGTTTCCGGTGGTCGAGGATCTCCTCACCACCTGGGAGGCGGGCGCAGCGCTCGAGTCGGGCGGCGTGCGCGTGATCGGCCACAGGTTCTCGAAGCACACTCACGACGTCCGCGATTTCCTGGCCCGCAACCGGGTGCCGGCGCGCTGGCTCGATGTCGAGCGGGACGGTGAGGCGCGCGAACTGCTCGCGGTCGCCGGCGTGGACGCGGACCGGCTGCCGGTCGCGCTACTGGAGGACGGATCGATCGTGGAGCGCCCGACCACGCTCGAGCTGGCCGAGCGGCTTGGGATCTCGGCGCAGCCGGTGGGCGACCACTACGACCTCGTGATCGTCGGCGGCGGCCCGGCCGGGCTCGCGGCTGCCGTGTACGGAGCCTCCGAGGGGCTGCGCACGGTGATGGTCGAGCGCGAGGCGCCCGGTGGCCAGGCTGGCCTGTCGAGCCGGATCGAGAACTACCTGGGCTTCCCCGCCGGGCTGAGCGGGTCGGACCTGGCGCGCCGGGCGACCGATCAGGCCCGCCGGCTCGGGGCAGAGCTCCTCACGGTGCAGGAGGCGGCTGCGCTGCAGGTCGAAGGCTCGGGGCGACTGGTGCAGCTCACAGGGGGCGGGACCCTGAGCGCGAACACGGTGCTGGTCGCGTCGGGGGTCTCCTATCGCCATCTGAACGCCCCCGGCTTTGCCGAGCTCACGGGCGCGGGGATCTATTACGGGGCCGCGCTGACCGAGGCGCGTGCGTGCACCGACCAGCACGTCGTCGTGATCGGCGGCGCCAACTCTGCCGGCCAGGCCGCTGTCTACTTCAGCGGTTACGCCGGCCGGGTCACGATGCTCGTGCGGGCCGACTCGCTTGCGAAGTCGATGTCCTATTACCTCATCGAGCAGATTGCCGCGCTGCCGAACGTGGAGGTGCGAACCGGCACGCAGGCCGTTGCCGCTGCAGGCGAGGACGGCCATCTGCGCTCCCTGCGGATCCGCGCATCCGATGGGACCGAGACGGTCGAGGACGTCGACGCCTGCTTCGTGTTCATCGGCGCGGCGCCGCGCACCGACTGGCTCGATGGCGTCGTCGCGCGCGACGAGCGCGGGTTCATCCTCGCCGGCCCCGACGTCCGCGACCACGGCTGGCCCCTCTCGCGCGAGCCGTACGTGCTCGAGACGAGCGTGCCCGGAGTGTTCGTCGCCGGCGACGTGCGAATGCGGTCGATCAAGCGGGTGGCCAGCGCCGTTGGAGAGGGCTCGATGGCCGTCTCGCTGATCCACGAGTACCTAGCGAGCGCATGAGCGAACCGCAGCGGCCGACGCTCGAGGAGCTTCGCTCGATCGATCTGTTCGACGAGCTCGACGACG
>JBKPDA010000177.1:0-10121 GCA_046727635.1 Actinomycetota bacterium
GACGCGAAGCGGCTGGTGCGCTGCCGGTATGGCCACGTGAAGCCGGGCCAGATCACGGTGTTGCGGCCCTTGCCGTCGAGGTACCAGCTCTTGCAGCCGCCCGAGTTCCACACCGTGCCCTGGAGCCGCTGCTGGATCCCCGCGTTGAACTTGGTCTGGACCTCGGGCCGCACCTCGATCGCATGCGCGCCGCTACGACCCATGAAGCGCAGGCTCTCCATCACGTAGCTGACCTGGGCCTCGGCCATGAACACCACCGAGTTGTGGCCGAGCCCGGTGTTCGGGCCGAGCAGCATGAACAGGTTCGGGAAGCCGGCGACAGTGATGCCCAGGTACGCCTGCGGGCTGCCCTGCCAGACGTCGTCGAGCAGCAGCCCGTCGCGGCCGCGGACGCGCTCGGCGATCGGCATGTCGGTGACGTGGAAGCCGGTGCCGAACACGATCACGTCCAGCTCGTGCTCCACGCCGTCGCTCGTGCGCACGCCCTTCGGGGTGATCTCGGCGATCGAGCCTGTGACCAGCTCCACGTTCGGCTGCTGGAGCGCGGGGTAGTAGGCGTCCGAGATCAGCACGCGCTTGCAGCCCATGCGGTAGTTGGGCGTGAGCTTGTCACGCAGCTCGCCCGGGGGCACCTGCTTCTGCATGTGGCGCTGCGACAGACGCTCGTTCGGGCCGCCCGGGCGCGGGCGCATGAAGCCGAGCACGAACAGCTCGCGCGCCCAGTAGATGGCAGCCCGCATCGCCAGCTGGGCTGGCGGGAAGAGCTTGTAGAGCGCGTTCTCGAGGCGGCTCAGGCGCCGGTCGCGCTGCGGCACGATCCACGGCGGCGTGCGCTGGAACACCGACAGCTTGCCCACCTTCGGCTGGATCCGCGGCACGATCTGAATGGAGGAGGCACCGGTGCCGATCACCGCCACGCGCTTGCCCGTGATGTCCACGTCGTGGTCCCACTGCGCGGAGTGGAAGGCAGCGCCCTCGAAGCTCTCGATGCCGGGGATGTCGGGCAGCTTGGGCTCGCTGAGCCCGCCCACGCCCGACACGAGCACGTCCGCCGTGAGCGTCCCGTTCGAGGTCTCCACGCGCCACAGCTGCTCGTCCTCGTCCCAGGCGGCCTCGGTCAGCTCGTGCCCGTAGCGGATGTAGGGCGTGACGCCGTACTTGTCGGCGCAGCGGCGCAGGTAGTCCCAGATCTCGGGCTGGGGCGAGAAGGTGCGGCTCCAGCCGGGGTTGGGCTCGAAGGAGAACGAGTACAGGTGCGAGGGCACGTCGCAGGCGCAGCCCGGATACGTGTTGTCCCGCCAGGTGCCGCCGAGGTCGTCCGCGCGCTCGATGAGGACGAAGTCGTCGATGCCGTCCCGCTTGAGCTGGATCGCCATGCCGATGCCGGAGAAGCCGGTGCCGACGATGCAAACGCGCACGTGCTGTGGCAGTGAGTGGACGGAACCGTTGGTGCTGTGCATCTCCATACTCCCCTGTCGTGTACGCGTCAGTTTCTGACTATATCGGAGAGGGGTCAGTGACGTTCGTCACTGTTCGGGTGCCTGGTGCCTAGTGCCTGGTGCCTGGAGCTTTGGTCCACAGTTCCAGGCACCAGGAACCAGGCACCTAGCTACGTACGAGCGCCCTAAGCGACTGCTTGACGGAACGGCTGGTCTCGAGAACGGCTGTCGGTTCGTACCCACAATGCGCCATGCAGTTCTCGCAACGCGGGTCGCGGCCGCGGCCGTACTTGTCCCAGTCCGTGGTCTCGATGAGCTCCTTGTAGGTCTTGGCGTAGCCGTCGGCCATCAGGTAGCAGGGCCGCTGCCAGCCGAAGAGCGAGTAGCTCGGGATCCCCCACGGAGTGCACTGGTAGTCCACCTTGCCCTCGAGGAAGTCGAGGTACAGCGGTGAGTGGTTGAGCCGCCACTTCTTGCGCCGGCCCTCCGCGAACGTCGCGCTGAACAGCTCGTGCGTCTGCTTGACGCCCAGGAAGTGCTCCTGGTCGGGCGCCTTCTCGTACGCGTAGGCGGGCGCGATCATCATCTCGTCCACCTCGAGCTCGTCGTTCAGGAAGTCGAGCACCTTGCGCACGTCGTCCGGCGAGTCGTGGGTGAACACGGTGGTGTTGGTCGTCACGCGGAAGCCGCGTTTCTTGGCCTCCTTGATCGCGTCGACCGCCTTCTCGAACACGCCGTCGCGGCAGACCGACTGATCGTGGCGCTCCTCAAGGCCGTCGATGTGGACGGCCCACGAGAAGTAGGGCGACGGCTTGAAGTCGTCGAGCTTCTTCTTCATGAGGATCGCGTTGGTGCAGAGGATCACGAACTTCTTGCGCTTGATCAGCTCGGCGGCGATCACATGGATCTCCGGGTGGATCAGCGGCTCGCCGCCCGCGATCGACACCATCGGAGCGCCGCTCTCCTCAATGGCCGCCACGGCCTGTTCGACCGGCATACGGCGGCGAAGCGTGGCCTCGGGATGCTGGATCTTTCCGCAGCCCGCGCACTCGAGGTTGCACTGGAAGAGGGGTTCGAGCTCCACCAACAGCGGGAACTTCTCTCGGCCCGCCAGCTTCTGCTTCATCAGGTAGGTGCCAACCCGTACGGTCTGTCTCAGCGGTACGGACATCTAGCTCTGCGCCTCCTCTGTCGGTAGCGACTCCATCCAGCTCGTGAGCGCCCCAGCTGCGCGTCCAAGAGCACGATACGCGGTAATTCCGGAAGTGACGGTGCCGGGGCGAAGCAGCTCGCGGGACGGCGTGTCCACCACGGCTCGCAGAGCGGCAAACGGACGGCCCGCGGCCGCCGGCGCCAGCCAGGCCGACTCCATGTCCACCGCGATGGAGCCGTCCTCCGCAAGCTCCGCCCGGCGCTTGCCGCGCGCGATCCGCCGCACTGAGACGAGCGGGCCCCGGCGGGCGCTGAGGCCGGCACACTCGAGCGCGCTTGCCAGCGCCTCCGCGCCGTCGCAGGCGAACGGTCCGTTCGCGCCGCGCAGCTCGTCGGCCACCACGAGCTCGCCCGGCGCGAGCTCCGGGTCGAGCGCGCCGCAGAAGCCAAGCACCGCCACAGCCCGGGCCGGGTGGCGGCCCGCCACTAGCGCAGCCGCCGCGGCCCTGTCGGGTCCGGCGCCGGTGCGCATCACCGTGGCCCGTGGCGCACCGCGACGTGCGGCGCGGGCTTCGATCCTGAGCGGCGCGAGCACGAGCAGGCCGCCGTTCATTCCTCGAGCCAGCGGCCGAGCGCGGACACAGGGAACACGAGTCGGTAGAGGTGGTAGTTGATGTAGAAGTCGCCGGGGAAGCCTGTGCCGGTGTACTGAGGCTCGTCCCAGGTGCCGTCCTCGCCCTGCGTCTCGGCCAGCCAGGCGAGCGCGCGCTGCACCATCTCGTCGTCGCGATCCAGCTCGGCGGCGTGAAGGGCGATCAGCGCCCAGGCGGTCTGCGAGGCCGTGCTCTCGCCGCGACCTATCCAGGCCGGGTCCACGTACGAGCGGCAGTCCTCGCCGAAGCCGCCGTCGTCGTTCTGGTGCGCGCGCAGCCACTCGACGGCATGCCGCACGCTCGGGTGGTCGCCGCGGATGCCCATCGCGCGCAGGGCGGGCAGCGCCGCCGCCGTGCCGTACACGTGGTTCACACCCCAGCGGCCGAACCACGAGCCGTCCGGCTCCTGCTCGCGCAGTAGCCAGTCCAGGCCGCGCCGCGCGGCGTCGCCGTCGCCAAGTCCCTCGAGGGCCAGCATCTCGAGAGCGTGTGCGGTCACGTCGGAGCTCGGCGGATCCGTGACCTCGCCGAAGTCGCAGAACGGCAGCTCGCCGATCAGGCGGCTGGTGTTGTCGGCGTCGAAGGCGGCCCAGCCGTCGTTCGAGCTCTGCATGCCCACGAGCCAGTCCACCCCACGCCTCACCGCCGCGTCCACGCGCGCGCGGTCCGGATGCTCGACCCGGCGCAGGGCCATCACCACCTCGGCCGTGTCGTCGATGTCCGAGTAGTTGTCGTTCTCGAACTCGAACGCCCAGCCACCGGGCTCGAGGTTCGGCCGGCGCACCGCCCAGTCACCACGCACCCGCACCTCCTGGCCCAGCAGCCACTCGGCGGCGCGCATAAGTGCGGGGTCGTCGGCCGCCACACCCGCGTCGCTCAGCGCGATCAGCGCGAGCGCCGTGTCCCAGACGGGCGACTGGCACGCCTCGAGCCAGCAGTGGTCGTCCTCGTAGACGGTGAACTTGTCAAGCCCGTCCAGGCCGGCGCGCATCACCGGGTGGTCGATCGGGTAGCCGCGCAGCTGGAGCGCCATGAGCGAGTAGACCCACGGCGGCTGGATGCCACCCCAGGAGCCGTCGGCCTCCTGCCGAGCCACCACCCAGCGCTCGGCCTTCGCCAGCGCCAGTCGCCGCACGAATCTCGGCGCGTGGCGGTTGTAAGCGCGGGCCACGCGGTCGAGCAGCTCGAACCAGCCGCGCTTGGTGATGAGCGTGGCGCGGTACTCGTCGCGCGCGCCGGTGAACAGCTCGTCGAGGCGGAACGGCAGCGGTCGCGCAGGCCGGTGGGCGGCCACGATCGTGAGCGCCACCACGGTCTGCCGGCCCCAGCAGGCGAAGTCGTAGATGTTCAGCGGGAAGCGCGGCGGCAGGAAGATCACCTCCGGCGCGAGCGCCGGCAGGTCGTCCCACGACCAGAGCCCGAACAGCGCCAGCCAGATGTGCGTGAACACGCGCGCCCGCTCGACGCCGCCGGCGCTGAGGATGTACTCGCGCGCCCGCTGCATGTGCTCGGCGTCCGGCGAGTCGCCACACAGGCGCAGCGCCGCGTAGCACTCCACGGTGGTGGAGAGATCCGGGGTGCCGTCGTAGAAGTTCGACCAGGTGCCGTCATCGCGCTGCTGCGAGCGAATCCAGTTGGCGGTGAGTCGGCTGCGCCGCTCCTCCCGGATGCCGAGGAACTCGCGCAGCAGCAGGTCCTCGGCATCCATCGATGGGTTGCTCGACAGCTTGCCGCGCCACCAGCCGCCCGGCTCCTGAAGCGCCAGCAGATGCTCGCGCGCGCGAGACAGGGCCGTTCGCGCCGACGTCTCGGCCGTGGCGGTGCCCGTTCCGAGGTCAGTCACCGGCAGCGGCTCCCAGCTCACGCGGCAGTCCGAACCGAACGCTCTCCACCGCCACGGCTCGCTCCTCGACCTCCACCGGGCCGAGCCCGCCGAGCGCGTCGAGCACCCGGCGCACGATCCGCTCCGGCGCGGATGCGCCGGCCGCCAGCCCGACGGTCCTCACGCCCTCCAGCCACTCCAACTCGATGCCCTCCTCGTCGTCGATCAGGTACGCGGGCGTGCCGGCGCGCTCCGCCACCTCCACGAGCCGGTTCGAGTTCGACGAGTTCTTCGAGCCGATCACGAGCACCACGTTGGACACCTGCGCGACGGCGCGCACGGCGTCCTGGCGGTTCTGCGTGGCGTAACAGATGTCGTCTGACCGCGGTCCCACAAGGTTCGGGAAACGGCGCTCCAGCACGGCCACCACCGCGCGAGTCTCGTCCACCGCCAGCGTGGTCTGGGTGAGGTAGGCCACTCGCTCGGGGTCGTCCACCTGCACGCGCTCTGCCTCCTCCATGCTGGCCACGAGCTTGATCTGGTCCGGGGCGTGCCCGAGCGTGCCCTCCACCTCGTCGTGGCCGGCGTGCCCGACGAGGATGATCGTGTAGCCGGCGTCGGCGAACTGGCGCGCCTCGCGGTGGACCTTCGACACGAGCGGGCAGGTGGCGTCGATGAGGTCGAGGCTGCGCTCGGTGGCCTCGCCGCGCACGCTTGGGGCCACGCCGTGAGCCGACAGCACGGTGGTGGAGTTGTGGGGAACCTCGTCGAGCTCCTCCACGAACACCGCGCCGCGCTCCTCGAGCTCGGACACCACGTGGCGGTTGTGGACGATCTGGCGGCGCACGTACACCGGCGCTCCGTGCATCTCGAGCGCGCGCTCCACCACCTCGATGGCGCGCTCCACCCCCGCGCACGACGCGCGCGGTCCGGCAAGGACCACGTGGCGCGGCGCCACGGTGGCGGCCCAGCGGTCGAGCACCCACGCCGCCTCGGCCAGCCTCCGGTGTGCCTTGGCGCCGCCGGCCGCTGCCACGAGCGACCGGCCGATCGGGCTCGTCCCACTGCGCACCACGGCGCGCAGCACGGCGAAGGGCCTGCTGCCGGCGCCCGAGGCGAGCCAACCCGAGCCGGTGTCCGCGGCGATCGCTCCGCTGCTGCGCAGCCGAGCGCGCTCGCCTCGCAGGAGGCCCTGCGGCTCCGAGACGATCGGCCCGACGTGCACCTCGATGCCGGCACGGCGCAGCGCCCCGGCGAGGATGTTGGCGGCCGGGATCTTCACGGTGCCGTGCGGGTAGCGGATCTCGCTTGCAAGCACGAGGTCGCCGGTGCGCAGGTCCTGATCGATGGCCACGCAGACGCCGGTCACGGCCACCGCCGAGCCGGGAACGCGCAGGGTGCGAGCCGCCGCCCGGCGCGACGCGCGGGCGCCCATGCCGCTGTGCACCACGCGCGCGGGGTCCGCTCCCCAGCGCGCCGCCCGCGCGTTCAGCGGGATCGGCGCGACCACCACAAGCCCGGGATCGGGGGCCTCCCTTCTCGCCTCGGCCCTCATGCCACCTCCGCCATCGGAACCGCGGCCCTCGCCGGCTCGCTGAGCGCCGCCTGCGCCGCCGCGTGGCCGCTACGCACGGCGCCCTCCATCGTGGCGGGCCAGCCGGTGTCGGTCCACGCGCCCGCCAGGAAGATTCCCTTGACCCGCGTCCGCGCCCCTGGCCGTAGCTTCTGCACGCCGGGCGTGGAGCGGAAGGTGGCGTTGTTCTCGCGGACCACGAAGAAGTCCTGCACAGTCGCCTCGCGAGCGCCGGGCAGAAGCTCCTCCAGCGCGGGCAGGAACTGCTCTCGAAGCTCGCCGTTGGTACTGTCCATCTCGCCCCGGGCGCCGGACAGCGAGATCGCGAGGTGCTGTCCGCTCTTCAGCCCGGACGACTGGGTGCGGTCGAACAGCCATTGCACCGGGGTCCGCACACCGGCGGCGAAGGGCAGCTCGGTGACGCGGCGGTCGTATACCACGTGCAGGTTCACGATCGGCGAGCTGCCCAGCTGCTCGATCGGCTGGTCCACGGCGCCCGGCGGCAGCAGCCCCGCAGCGCGCATGTGCGGCACGGCGAGCACCACCCGCTCGGCATCGAGCGGTCCGGCGTCGCTCGTCACCGTCACCCCGGCGTCCGAGGTGACGAGGCCCTGAACGCGGGTGCGGGTGCGCACCTCCACCCCGGCGGCTCGCAGCGCCCGCTCGGCGGGATCGCTGTGCAGACGCGAGAGCGGCACGCGCGCGTACCCCACGTCGCCCGCGTCGGCGCTCTCGAGCAGCCCGATCTGGAACACGGTGGCGGCCAGCGCGAGCGACGCCTCGTTTGCGTGCAGGTTGAGCGTAGGCAGGGCGAGCAGGTCCCAGAGCGCCTCGACCGCCGCCGGGCTCTCGCCACGATCGCGCAGCCAGTCGCCGAAGCTGCGCTCGTCGTGCGCGGGGTCCTCGCGGTCGAGCCGCGACAAGGCGATCGCCACGCGCGCCGTGCGCAGGCGCTCGACACCCGACAGGAACGGATACGAGGCGAGCGAGCCCACGAGGTGAAGCGGCGCCCGCAGGCCGCTTCGCCGGAGCGTGGCGCGGGTGCCGTCCGGCGCGAGCACGGGAATGGAAAGCCGCTCCTGCAACACCGTGTCGCCGACCACGCCCAGCCGCTCGAGCAGCGCGCGGTACTCCGTGCAGCAGCGCAGGAACACGTGCTGGCCGTTGTCCACCTCCAGCTCGTCGTGCTCGAACGAGTAGGCGGCGCCGCCCAGGCGCGGGCGCACCTCGAGCAGCGTCACGCGCACGCCGGCGTCGGCCAGGTCGAGCGCGGCGCTGATGCCGGCCAGGCCGCCGCCCACCACGATCGCGCTGCGCGGGGTCACGCCGCCGCCTCCACCAGGCTCCGCGCGGCCACCCACGCCTTCTCCCAGCCGGGCAGCGACACGCGCTGGTGCATCACGAGCTCGGGCGACTCGTCGATCCGCTCGAGCACGCGCCGGTAGATCCCGGTCATCGCGAGCACGCACGAGGCGCTGCGCGTGTCGAGCAGCGGCACCAGCTCGAGGCCGCGGTCGAACCACTCGCGCCCCCGCGCCGCCTCGAAGGCGATCAGCGCGGAGGCGCCTTCGGCCGAGCCCTCCGGGAAGTCCTCGCAGCCGAAGCGCACGAGATCCTCCCGCGGGAGGTACACGCGGCCGTTGTCGAAGTCCTCGCGCACGTCGCGCAGGATGTTCGTGATCTGCATCGCCACGCCAAGGTCGTCGGCCAGCTCGGAGGCGCGCCCCGGGTCGCTCGCTCCGAAGATCGCCAGGCAGAGGCGGCCGATCGACCCTGCCACCCGGCGGCAGTAGAGCACCAGCTCTTCGAAGGACTCGTAGCTGGCCGGGTACACGTCCATGCGCACGCCCTCGATCAGGTCCTGCAGGGCGTCCACGGGCAGGTCGAAGTGCTCGATCGCGTCGTCGAGCGCCACGTTCATCGGCTGGCGGACGGCTCCGTTCGTGGCGTGCAGCCGCCCCTGGATCCCGTCCAGGGCGGCGAGCTTGCTCTCGGATGGGAGGTCGCCGTCCCCTACGTCGTCGACTTCGCGCGCGAACGCGTACACCGCGCACATCGCGCGGCGCTTGGCCGGCGGAAGCAGCCGGATGCCGTAGAAGAAGTTGCCCGCACGCTGCCTAGTCACGCGCTCGCAATGGCGGTATGCGACGGCGAGGTCCTCCACTCAATTCCTTGCTACACGGATGACGGTGGAAAGGAACGCGGCGGCGCGGTGTACCTTCGAAGCGCGCGGCGGAGCGCCCAGGACGTCGTAGCGCGCGCGCTCGATCGCGCCCAGCGCGGCAAGGCCACCGGCGACAAAGCCCGTCACGGCGACCCCGGCGCGCCACGGCAGTGTGCGGGCCAGCGGCGCGCCCTCGTGAAGCAGGTGGCGTGCGCGCGCTGCCTCGAAGGCCACCACGTGCCGCACCGCGTCGGACGCCGGACGCAGGGCGAGGTCCGCCTCGCTGCAGCCCAGCCGGCGCAGGTCCTCCTGGGGCAGGTACAGGCGCCCGCGCGCGAGGTCCTCGCCCACGTCCTGGAGGTGCTCAACGATCTGCAGGGCGGTGCAGATTCGGTCGGAGAGCTTCATGCGCTCCGGCGTGGCGCGGTCGAAGACGTAGAGCACCAGGTGGCCCACCGGGTCCGCCGACAGCCGGCAGTAGGCCACGAGATCCTCGAAGGTCGCGTAGCGGGACACCGTCTGGTCCTGGCGGTTGGCGGCGATCAGCCGCTGGAACGGCTCGGGCGGGATCGAGTGCGCGAGCACGGTGGGCAGCAGACGGCGCATGAGCTCGTGCCGCGGCTGTCCCGCGTACAGGGCATCGAGATCCTCCTCGAGCCAATCGAGCAGCGCGGCGCGGTCGCCGCGCGCCTCGTCGCCGAGGTCGTCCACGAGCCGGGCGAAACCGTAGAGCGCGTAGAGATCGGAGCGGAGCGCGGCGGGCAGCACGCGGCTCGCCACGCGAAAGTTCTCCAGCTTCGCCTTGCGCATGACGGCCTGGGCGTCCGGGATCTCGAGCGGCCTCGCACCACCCTGCGGACTCCCTTCGGGGGTGTGCGCCTGAAGGGAAGCTGACGAGCTGGGCATGGTGGAAGCGGACCCTAGCCGTCGCGTCACCGTTTGGCCAGATCCTCGCATCGTCCCCTCCACCTGGCTGCTGCCCAACACCGACACGAAAATAGCTGGAAACGCGCCCGGACGGCTTCCCGCGCTTACATACCATGAGCGAATGGCCGTAGCCATCGCATCCGATCTCGGGAAGGACATCGCGGGCGAGCCGCTGCTGCGCGGCGTCTCCTTCAAGGTCGAGCGCCGCGACCGCCTCACGCTGTCCGGCCGCAACGGCTCGGGCAAGACCACCTTGCTGCGCATGCTTGCCGGCGAGTCGTCCGTGGACTTCGGGGAGCTCGTGTTCGCCAAGGGCACGCGCGTTGCGCTGCACGACCAGCGCCCGCCGCGCAAGCGCGACCTGTCGCTGCGCCAGTACGTGCTGACGGGC
>JBKPDA010000178.1:0-9369 GCA_046727635.1 Actinomycetota bacterium
TGTGATTTCCCAGCTATACGCTGGGTTTTGTCATCCACGTCCCGCCTCGGCCGCTGTCGGGGCCTCCGCACCCCTTGCTTTCGGCCGACTAATCCGCTCTGATTCTCCGGGGGGCGACGGAGGAGAGTGAGATGGCCACCACATCCGTCCCGGTCGCGCCGGTCCCACATGTCACCGATCCGCTTCCGGACGAGCTTGCCGAGCAGGTCAGGGCCATGGCGGCGGAGCTCGACGCCAAGGTCCCGGGCAAGCGGCTCGACCGCAACCTCCTGATCGGCACCTGGAACCTCCGCGAGTTCGGCGGGGTCACGCAGAAGTGGCTGTCGGAGTCCGGCGACGCGCCGAAGCGCGACCTCTTCTCGATCCGGGCGATCTCGGAGCTCGTGTCGCGCTTCGACGTCGTGGCGCTCCAGGAGGTACAGGAGAACATCCAGGCGCTGCGCACCCTCGTCCGGGCGCTGGGTCACCACTGGGGCCTGATACTCACCGACGCCGTGAAGAGCCAGGCCGGCGACCGCGAGCGACTCGCGTTCGTCTACGACACCCGGCGCGTGAAGCCGTCCGGGCTGGCGTGCGAGCTGGTGGTGCCGGACGAGCAGCTGGCGAAGGGCGTCGGCCCGAACGCGCTGAAGCGGCAGTTCGCGAGGACGCCCTACGCCGTGGCGTTCCGGTCCGAGAGCCAGACCTTCATCCTGGTGACGCTGCACATCAAGTTCGGCAAGACGGCCGCCGCGCGCCGTCCGGAGCTCGAGGCGATCGCGCAGTGGATGCGCGACTGGGCCGACGACACGGCGGACGAGTTCCACCAGAACCTGCTCTGCCTCGGCGACTTCAACATCGACCGCGAGGATGACGAGAACTTCCAGGCCTTCACCAGCCGCGGGCTAAGGGTGCCCGACAAGCTCCGCGGCCTGGACAGGACGCTGCCGACCGTGGACGGGAAGGGGAAGTTCTTCGACCAGATCGCCTGGTTCGCCGATGACGGCGACGCGAAGCTGACGTTCCAGTACAGCGGCGCGGCCGGCAACTTCGAGTGGGACGGCTTCCTGTTTCCGGACCTCGACCGGACGCAGAAGTCCTTCCGGATCTCGGACCACTACCCGCTGTGGTGCGAGTTCCTGCTGCCCGATTAGCGCTACCGCGCCAGCGCCGCGTCTCCGAGCGCCGACCGCACCCCGCTGAGGTGCTTCGCGGTGACGCCGCAGCAGCCGCCTACGATCCGGGCGCCCGCGCCGACCCAGCTTGACGCCAGGCGCGCGTACTCCTGCGGGCCCACGCCCGTGTCGAAGTGCCAGCGCGCCCCCGCGCTGTGGCCGAGGTTGGGGTAGCAGCCGATCGGCAGCGAGGTCTGGCCGCGCAGCCATTCGAGCGTGTCGGGCAGCTGATCGGCCGGCACGCAGTTCACGAGGATCGCCTTCACGCCGAGCGACTCGAGTCGCTCCAGCGCGGCGCGGAACGCCGCCGGATCCGAGTCCGGCGTGACCACGCCGTCGACGGTGGACATGCCCTCGCGCGCGCGGCGGAAGCTCACCCAGACGGGCAGGCCGGTGTCGCAGACCATCTCGATCGCGCCCATGGCCACCGCGTCGGGGATGGTCTCGAGCGTCTCGAGGATGACGAGGTCCGGCGGCTCGTCGTGCCACAGCCACGAGAGCAGCTCGAGGCGGCCGGTGGCGCGCTCGTCGAGCAGGCTCGAGTTGACGCAGAACGCGGCAGCGCACTCGCCGCCGCGTCCGGCCTCCTCGATCGCCTGGCGCGCGAGGCGTACGCCCAGCCGCGCCGCGTCCAGCCAGAGCGAGTTGCGCCCGAGCGACCCGGGCTCGCCCGATGCCTCGTCCGCCGCCTCGAGCACCGACCAGGTGTTCGTGGAGATCACGTCGCAGCCCGCCTTCACGTAGCGGCGATGTACCTCGAGCACCTCCACCGGGCCCTGAAACAGAGTCCACGTGCCCCACGGCTCGCGGCGCCGCGCGCGGTCCTCCGACTGCACCTGCTGCAGCTCGGTGGCCACCCCACCGTCGAGCAGCACGGAGCCGCCGCCGGCGAGCAGCCCCTCGATGCGCTCGTAAGCGGCGGAAACGGGTAGTTGCGCGAAGTAGTGGCCGCCGGTCATGAGCTGGCCACCCTTCGCTCGCGCGGAGCCGAGCCGTTCTTGCGGGTGATCTCGAGCAGGTAGGCGATCATCGTGTTGGTCTCTCCAAAGCGCAGGTGGTAGGCGTCCGAGAGCTCCTCTACGCGGCGGATCTGCTCGGCGTGCTCGGCGAACACTGGAGTGAACTCGAAGAAGCTGAAGTCGACCACCCTCGAGCTTAGGCCGCGCGCGTCGAGCTGCTTGAGAGTCTCGCGCTCGCTGAGGATGGACAGCTGCATCACATAGGCGCGCCCGTCACGCTCGAGCAGGCTCGGCAGCAGCGCCAGCAGATGGTCGAACAGTCCGCGGCCCCAGTAGTCGAGGGGACGGTGCGTGGTGTGCTGCTCGAACGGGTCGTTGGGCATCTGGTAGAGGCTGGCCACGACCAGGTCGTAGCGCTCGGCCGGGTCCCAGGGGTAGAGGTCCACCTCCTCACCGGACACGCGCTCAGCCACCCCGTTGCGGAAGGCGTTGCTGAGCGTGTTGGCCACCGCGCGTTTGTCGATGTCGACCGCATGCACGTGCTCCGCGCCGTTCAGCGCGAGCTGGACCGCGAGCAGGCCCGTGCCGCAGCCCACGTCGAGGCAGCGGAGGCCTTCGCCGGTGCCCTCTCCATAGAGGTGCTTCCAGATCAGGAAGCTGCCCGAAGTGGGAACGAAGACCCCGGGCTCGACGATGATCTCGGGCACCTGAAGCGGATACAGACGCCGCTCGCGCTCGTCGAGCCATGGCACGGGCGGCGCGCTCTCGGCCGGGGCGGGCTGGGCGTCGTGAGCGGTCCATTCGCGGCGCCTGCGGCCCGGCCGGGTGTCTTCGAGGCGCTCGCGGGCCGCGGCGATGTGCTGCGGGCGCACGCCGCAGCAGCCGCCGACGATGTCGGCGCCCTCCTCCCGCCAAGCCGCGGCGAGCTCGGCGAACTCGGGCCCGCCGATGCGGTGGTCGAACGCCCAGCCGGACTCCGTGTAATAGCCGAGGTTCGGGTACACGCCGAGCGGCAGGTCCGTGAAATCGCGCAGCCAGGGGAGCATCCCGGGCACGTGGTCGGGCGGGATGCAGTTGATCAGCAGCGCCGCCACGCCCATCTCCTCGAAGCGCCGCGCGGCGCGGCCGAAGAGGTCGCCCTCCGGCCCGCCCCAGTGCTCGCCGAACACTCCGCAGAGACCGTGTCGGCAGCGGCGGAAGCTGAGCCAGACGGGATAGCCGCTGTCCACGATGGTCTGCACCGCCTGGAACGTGAGCTCGTGGATGAGCGACATGGTCTCGAGCAGCACGAAGTCCGGCGGCTCGTCCTCGAATACGCGCGCGAGGAGGTCGAGCCGCTCCAGGCCCTGAGCGTCCGACACCTCACCGTGAAGGCTGAAGGCCACCGCCGTGTCACCCGACCGTCCGACCTCGGCAGTGGCCGTCCGCGCCAGGCGGATCGCCCGGCGCGCCAGTTGCATCCAGTCCGCCGACGGCGCGCCTGCGGGTCCGTGCTCGCCATTCATGGCGCTCTGGATTCCCCATGTGTTTGTCGAGATGACGTCGCAGCCCACCTCCGCGTAGCTGCGGTGCACGCGCATGACCGCCTGCGGCGCGTTGAGCAGCGCCCATGTGCCCCACATCGCGTCGTCGACGAGCTCGTAACCGGGGGTCTCGAGCTCCTCCAGCTCCGTGGCGGTGCCGCCGTCAAGCACCACGCACTGCTCGCGCGCGAGCTTGTGCTCGATGCGGCTGTAAGCGGGAGAGAGGCGCCGGGGAGCTCCCGCGGCGCCGGCCGCTGCTCCGGCTCGAGTCCGCAGCGGCGAGGCCATCAGCTGCTCTGAGGCCGCCATTTCGGCTGTATACAGAACGTCATCTCACTCCCTCAAGTGAGGCTCCAATATAGAGCTTCCCGGGTCTCTTGTATACAGGCCCTCCCGGCTGGATGTAAGCTGCGCCGCGTGAGGGCCGCGCTGATGAGCGAGTACGGGCGCCCGCTCGAGCTCGTGGACCGTCCCGCGCCCGAGCTGACGCGGCCCGACCACGTGCTGGTGAAGGTAGGCGGGGCGGGAGTATGCGCCACCGACCTGCACGCGATCGACGGGCTGATGGAGCCGGCCGGCGTGACGCTGCCGCGCGTGCTCGGCCACGAGAACGCGGGCTGGGTGGAGGCCGTCGGCGACTTCGTGCAGACGGTGCAGGTGGGCGACCCCGTGATCCTCTACCCGCCCTACAGCTGCGGCCTGTGCGTGCCCTGCCGGCGTGGCACCGACATGCACTGCGAGCGCCACGACTTCACCGGCCTGTCTGTGGACGGCGGCTTCGCCGAGTACGTGCTCGTCACCGAGCGCTCGCTGATCAAGCTGCCCGATGGCGTGGAGCCGTCGGAGGTGGCGCCGCATGCCGACGCCGGCATCACCGCCTATCACGCCGTCAGCCGGATCGCGCACCTCGCGAAGCCGGGCACCACGGTCGCAGTGATCGGCGTGGGCGGCGTGGGGCACATCGCCGTGCAGCTCCTGCACGAGCTCGGCTCGGGACGCGTGGTGGCCATCGACACCGACGAGCGCCGCCGGCGGCTGGCCCGCGAGGTGGGCGCCGACGAGGTGGTGGAGGGCGGCCCCGGTGTGGAGTCGGCGGTGCGTGACATCACCGAAGGGCGAGGCGCGGACATCGTCGTCGACTTCGTGGGCAACGACCAGACGCACGCGAGCTCGATGGAGATGCTGGCCCGCAACGGCACCTACTCGGTGGTGGGCTACGGCGGGGTGCTGTCGCTGCAATCGCTGCTCCTGATCACCACCGAGCAGAGCGTGGTGGGCAACCTCGTGGGCAGCTGGACAGACCTCTGGGAGCTCGTGCAGCTTCACGCCCAGGGGAAGATCAAGCTGCGCAGCGAGGTCCATCCGCTCAGCCAGGTGAACGAGGTGCTGGCAAAGCTCCGCGAGGGCGAGGTCACGGGCCGCGCGGTGCTCGTGCCGGACTAGAGATCCGCGGGCCGGGTAGCCTTGGCACGCGGCCCCATGGACTCGCCCGGCTACGACACTCGCTTCTGGCACCCCTTCGCCAACATGGGGGCGGTTCGCCACGGCGAGCTGGTGATCGAGCGCGGCGAGGACGTCTGGGTCTTCGACGAGGCCGGCAACAAGTACTTCGACGCGACCGCCAGCCTCTGGTACGCGAACGTGGGGCACGGCCGCCGGGAGATCGCCGACGCGGCGGCCGCGCAGCTGGCCAAGCTCGAGGCGTACTCGGCGTTCGGCGATTTCGCCAACCGGCCCGCACTCGACCTGGCGGAGCGGCTCACCGGGCTCGCGCCGATGTCCTCGCGCGTGTTCCTCACCTCCGGCGGGGGCGACTCGATCGACACCGCCGCCAAGCTGGCCCGCCGCTACTGGTACGAGCTCGGCGAGGTGGACCGGACCGTGATAGTCAGCCGCACCGCCGGCTACCACGGCACGCACGGCTTCGGTACTTCGATCGGCGGCATCGACGCGAACCGGATCGGCTTCGGGCCCCAGCTCGAGTCCGCGCAGGCGGAGCACGACTCTGTGGACGCTCTGCGCGAGACGATCGACTCGATCGGCGCAGGCCGCGTGGCTGCCTTCTTCGTGGAGCCGGTGATCGGCGCGGGTGGGGTGTACCCGCCGCCCGACGGCTACATCGAGGGCGTGGCCCGCGTGTGCGGCGAGGCGGGCGTGCTGCTCGTGGTGGACTCGGTGATCTGCGGCTTCGGCCGGCTCGGCACCTGGTACGGCATCGAGCGCTGGAACGTCGTGCCGGACATGATCACCTTCGCGAAGGGCGTGACGAGCGGGTACCTGCCGCTGGGCGGTGTGATCGTCTCGGACAAGGTCGCCGAGCCGTTCTGGAGCGCTCCCGACGCGCCGATGTTTCGCCACGGCGCGACCTATGCCGGGCACGCGGCCTGCTGCGCGGCTGCGCTCGCCAACCTCGACCTGCTGGAGCGCGACGGGCTCGTGCAGCGCGGGCGCGAGCTGGAGGGAGCGCTGATGGACGCGCTCGAGCCGCTCGCGTCGCACCCCGCCGTGGCGGGCGTGCGCGGCGGCACCGGACTGCTGGCCGCCGTGGCGCTCGACGAGGACGCCTTCCCGGATCGCGCGAGCGCGGCCGCGGCGGTGGCCATGGAGGCTCGTCGCGAGGGAGTTCTCGTGCGAGCGCTGCCCCAGGGGATCGCGTTGTCGCCGCCGCTCACGGTTGAGCCGGAGCACCTCCAGCTGGCGGCCGACGCCCTGGGCGCCGGGCTCGACTTGCTCGCAAAGTCGAGCCCAAATGTAGCCAGTTCGTAGTACAGCCGTTAGCCTTTTCGGCCAGACCATCGGGGGTGGCAGGGCGTATCGGATGTACGTCGGCCTGCCTGACGGTCCGCAGCGAGGTAGTCCGTGGGTCGACCGAGAGCATCGTTCGTGGCAACCGAGCTCGCGCTTCTGTGCGCGGCCGTTGCCATCGGCGCGTTCAGCGCCCACACCGCGCACTGGAACCTGGGCCTCCTCGCGAGCCTCCTCGTCCTGTCGGTGGCCAGCGACTTCCTCGCCCTCTCCGTACGCGGCCGGATCCGGATCTCCGGCAGCTTCCTGGCGCTGGTCTTGGCCATGGTCTTCCTGGGCGGCGCGCCGGCCGCCTTGATCGGCGTCGTCACGATCCTGTTCGGCCGGCTGCGCTGGCACGAACCCGGGCAGGCGTTCCTCAACAACCTCGTGACCTACGCCTCGTTCCCGCTGGCGGTCGGCCTTGGCTTCCACGCGCTCAGCCAGTCCGGAGAGCTCGACCCCTCCGGCGGTCTCTTCTACGCCGCGGTGTTCGGCGTCTTTGTCATCTCGCTGGTGCTCAACTTCAACCTGATCGCCGCGTACAACTGCGTGCTCGACGGCACGTCGTTCGGGTCGAAGGTGCGCTCGGTGCTCGTGCCGGTGCTGCCGACCGAGCTGGCCGCCGCCGGCCTCGCCGTGGGCGTGGCGTACCTCTACGACCAGATCGGGATCAAGGCGATCGCGCTGTTCGCGATCGTGCTCTTCTACGTGCAGTACCTGCTCGGCAAGCTGCTCGTGTCGGAGCAGCGAGCGGCCGAGCTCGAGCGCCGCACGAACCAGCTGGCCAGCTTCCAGCTCGGGCTCATGAGCGCCCTGCTGCACACGCTCGATCTGCGCGATCGCATGACCGCGCGGCACAGCGCCGCCGTTAGCCGGTACTCGCGCGAGATCGCGCGCGCCGCCGGCTACTCGGAGCAGGCGCAGGAGCTGGTGCACACGGCGGCGCTGCTCCACGACATCGGCAAGTTCGCCTTCCCGGACCGCATCCTGAGGGGCGAGGGCCCGCTGTCGGAGGAGGACTGGGACGCCATCCGGGCGCACCCGGCCGAGGGCGCGAAGATCGTCTCGAAGGTCGAGGGCTACGGGCCGGTGGGCGAGCTGATCCTCTCCCACCACGAGCGCGTCGACGGCCTCGGCTATCCGCGCGGCCTGCGCGGCGACGAGATCCCCGCGCTCGCGCGCATCATCGCGGTGGCGGACACCTACGACGTTATGACCGCGCGCGACTCCTATCGCACTCCGCGCTCGTCATTCGAGGCGATCCGCGAGCTCCGCCGGGTGACGGGAACGCAGCTCGACGCGCGCTTCGTCGAGCTGTTCGTGGAAGTGCTCGCCGGCAAGGACGTGAGCTACCGCCACGGCGAGGACGCCGACTTCGATGCCGAGCTGGCACTCGAGCGACGGGTGCACGAGTACCTCTCGCGTCCGACTGCTAATACGCCTCGCTGACCGCCGGTCCACCGCAAGTCAAGCCCGCGCCCCCGCGGCTCGAAGCGGCCGGCGGCGCACAGCGAGGCCGACGGCTCACGTGTTCCTGAAGCCCATGAGACACCTCCTTGCACAGCTCGGGCCCGAGGCGGGGAAGGCGGCATCCCTGCCTCGCGGGAATTGGGGTACGACAGTTCTATACCCCTGAGCGGTCGGCAGGATGCCTCGTCGCCTGGCACGTACCGACTATGCGACGAAGTCGTCCAGGCTCAGGTCCAAGAGGTCCCCGATGCGGTCCACAGCGATGTCCGCCGAGGGGTATTGCGCCACCACTTCTGGGTCGAGTGCGTAGTGTCCCTGGCGCGGGAAGACGGTCGTCACGCGCTCGCCCCAGATGTCCTTCACGGCGGCGAGGATGCGCAGCTTGTCGTCCACCAGCACGTAGTGATCGCATGGGTAGCGCTTCTCGACGTCGTCGAGCTCATGCTCTTTGTGGATGTACAGGAGCACCGCTCCGTCTACCGCCTCGTGGATGCCGGAGCGCTCGACCTTGCGCGGCTGGAACACCACGTCGCCGTCGGTGAGCACCACCGGGCGGCCCAAACCGCGCAGGTGAGCGATCGTCTCGAGCGCGCGCGGGAAGAGCCGCTCCGGGAACGGGTAGTCGATCAGCCAGGTGGACATCTGCACCAGCTCGGGCTCGTGCGGGTAGGCCACACGGAAGCGCTGCAGCGCGCCGAGGTAGTCCGCGTACCCGAGCTCCGAGCGCAGCTCCTCGAAGAATGCCCAGTAGCGCTCCTGGCGATCCTCGCCGAAGGCATCGGTGAGATGCTGGCGCAGGTCGCCCGCCACGCTGTCGTTGTCGAGCAGCGTGTTGTCTACGTCGAGCAGGAAGACGACGTCGGTCATGCGGCGGCTCCTTTCTCGATCCGCTCGATTACCTCCGGCGTGAGCTCGTGCAGCGAGTCGAGCACGACGTCGGCCGCCGCAAGTCCCTCCGGCGCGGGCGGAAACTCACGGTTGGGAATCGCCACCACGGCCGTGCCCGCCGCCTTCGCGGCGAGCAGCCCGTTGGTGGAGTCCTCTACAGCCGCGGCATCCGTCGGGCTCACGCCCACCCGCTTCGCGGCTTCGATGTACACGTCGGGCGCCGGCTTGCCCCGTGGCACCTCCTCGGACGACACGGTGGCGACGAAATGGTCGGCGAGCCCGCTCAGCTTGAGCACGCGGTCGATGATCTCGCGGTTGGCCGACGACGCGACGCCGAGTGGCCAGCGAGCCGCGAGTCGTTCCACAGCCTCCACCGCGCCGTTGATCAGCGGAAGGTCGTTCGCATAGTGCTCTTCCACCCGTCGCACCACCTCGCGCGAGATCTCCTCGGGAGGCAGCCGCACGCGCAGCTTGTCGTGCATGTAACGCGACCACTCGAGCGAGCTCATGCCCATCATCGCGCGCAGCGCGCTCGGATGCCACGCGCCGCCGGTCTCGCGCGTGAGCTCCTCGCGTACGGCTCCCCAG
>JBKPDA010000179.1:0-4212 GCA_046727635.1 Actinomycetota bacterium
GCCGCCTGACCGACGCCCAGGGGCGCACGGTCGACTTCCGTCACGCCATCGTGATCATGACGTCGAACATCGGCGCCTCGGAGATCGCCCGCAACACCCCGCTCGGGTTCGCGGTGTCGGACGACGAGACCGGAATCACCTACGACGACATGAAGAACCGGATCATGGGCGAGCTGAAGAAGGTCTTCCGGCCCGAGTTCCTCAACCGAATCGACGAGGTCATCGTCTTCCACAAGCTCACGAAGGACGAGGTCAAGGAGATCGTGGAGCTGCTCCTGCGGCACATCCGCCAGTCCATGGCGGAGCGCGAGCTGTCGCTCAACCTCTCGGAGGACGCGAAGGACCTGCTCGTCGAGAAGGGATGGGACCCGGCAATGGGCGCCCGCCCGCTGCGCCGCGCCATCCAGCGCTACATCGAGGACCCGCTCGCCGACAAGGTGCTTTCGTCCACGATGGAGCCCGGGTCGACCGTGGAGGTCGGCAAGGCGGCGGACGGCGAGGAGCCCGAGGTGAGCATCGAGATCGTTGCTCCGAAGACTCGCAAGCGCCAGGCCGTCGGCGTCGGCGCCAAGGGCGCCGAGGGCGGGGGCGATGGTGGCGGCGAGGGCTCGGGCGACGGCGGCCCCGGATCGGGCGACCTGCCCGACGATCCCGAGGTGCTGCCCGAGGTGCCCGACACACCGCCCGCGGCCTCAGGCCCGGACGAGCCCTCGGCAGCGCCGGACGAGCAGTAGCTCCCCCGTCAGCGTCAGTTCTTAGACAAGGCCCGGCCGAGCGCCGGGCCTTGTTTTGTTTGGGGGACCAAAGCTGCGCAAAGCCTGACCCCATTTGGCACGCCGCCACCAATTGGGCTTACGGTGGATCCAGGTACGGCAGGATGAGGAACGGTCACGGATTGACAGCCGCGCTGCTCGCTGCAGCGAGCCTGGCGCTTGGAGCCACGCCGGCCTTTGGCGCGTTCCCTGGCGGCAACCGATGGATCGTCTTCTCAAGGTGTCGGGACGTGAGCTGTGGGACCGCTGAGCTCTTGAGAACGGACGCGAACGGCGGCAACGAGGTGACACTCGTCGCCCACGATCCGGTGAGTGACGACGCGACCTACTCCGCCGACGGCAAGCGGCTTGTGTACCGCCAGTGCCGTGCGGGAGCCGGTTGCGGGCTTGCCACGCACTTCGACGCGGCGATCACAAGCAACCCGGCGGGTGGGGACTCGGACGACTACCCAGCGTTCTCACCTGACGGCAACTGGATCGCCTTCCAGCGCTGCCCTGTCTCAGCGCCATGCGCCATCTGGGCGATCAACGTCGACGGGTCGAACGCGCGCCAGCTGACATTCCCCGCTGGCACCGAGTCCGACAACAGCCCGGCGGTGTCGCCCGACGGATCCCGAATCGCCTTTCAGCACTGCCCCGCCGCCGGCGGCTGCGAAATCGACGTCATCAACACCGACGGAAGCGGCCGCCAGGCGCTCACCGCTCGCGCGGCCGGGCAAGACGACGATGCGCCGAACTGGTCTCCCGACGGCGCCAAGATCGCATTCCAGCGCTGCTGCGATGCGAATGGTCACAGCCAGGTGTTCGTAATCGGCGCCGGTGGATCTGCTCCCACCGCCATCACCGTCCCGGATGCCAGCTCGGGCGACGGCGAGCCCGCGTTCTCACCCGATGGGCTGCTGATCGCGTTCGAGCGCACGCCGGCGTCGAGTGGGGTCGGCCGGATCAGCGTGGTAGGCGCTGCCGGAGGAGCGGTGACTGCCCTGTCCAGCGGTGGGCTGTGGGGCGATTACAAGCCGGACTGGCAGCCCGCAGCTCCGGTTTTCACATCGACGCCCTCGATTTTGGGACGAGCGCTAGCGGGCCAAGATCTAACTGTCGTGCCGGGATCGACGCTGGGTGGCGGCACCACAACATTCCAGTGGTATTCGTGCGACGGCTTCGGACGCGACTGCTACCCCTACACGGGGGCCACGAGCGCAACGTTCACGATCAGGCCGACTCTCATAGGCCGGACGTTCAAGGTGATCCAGACTCAGCAGACCGCTGCAGGTAGGACGACGTCCAGCTCTCCGCTGACCGCGGCTGTCACGCCTAACCCTGCTCGCTGCTCCACCATCTTTGGCGCAACCAACCTCGACACGCAGAAGGGCACAGCCGGCGGCGACGTGATCAGCGGAGGATCGGGTTCGAACGCGATCCATGGGCTTGAAGGAGACGACTGCATCGACGGCGGCGCGGGTGACGACAGGATCTTCGGTGGCCCTGGAGTCGACCAACTCAAGGGCGGCCCGGGCGACGACAGGATCTCGGGCGGCGACGGGCGCGACGTCATCTCCGGCGGGTCGGGCAGCGATCTGATCACTGGAGATGGGGGCCGGAACAGCATCTCCGGGGGCTCCGGCAATGACAGGATCGATGCCGCGAATGGGCAACGCGACGCCGTGAACTGCGGTGCCGGTCGCGACTCCGTGCAAGCCGACCGCTTCGACAAGCTCCGGGGCTGCGAGCACGTGCGGATCGTCGGCCGTAGGCGCTGACACCCGCCAGCTTGCCTTCGCCCGCGCGCCGAGTAACGTGGGCCAGGCCATGGAACTAGTCGAGATCAAGGTTCGCGAGAACGGGCCGTACAAGGTCACCGGGCCGGTGCGGCTGATCGATGCCGACGGGAACGAGTTCGAGTTGCCGGACGATGGGCGCCCGCTCGCGCTCTGCCGCTGCGGGGGGTCCAAGACCAAGCCGTTCTGCGACAAGACTCATTCGAAGATCGGCTTTGAGGCCGCCGAGCGGGCCGTTGCCGAGGCTGACAGAGCCTGACGGCGGCGCCTGCATAGAGTGCAGGGCGTGGATCGCGCCCAGCTCGACGCGTACGCTCAGCTCCTCGTAGCGGTCGGAGTGAACCTCCAGCCCGGCCAGCGGCTGGCGATCGATGCCCTGGTGGAGCACGCGCCGCTGGTCCGCGCGCTGGTCAAGGCCGGGTACGCGGCGGGCGCCCCGTACGTGGACGTCTTCTACGCGGACGACTACATCAGGCGCGCCCTGATCGAGGACGCTCCGGACGAGGCAGTGGGCTACTCGCCGCCGTGGCTAGTCCAGCGCATGCGGGAGCTCGGCGAGGCCCAGGGCGCTCATCTCGGCGTGCTCTCCTCACCCGAACCTGACCTCCTTGCCGGCCTCGACGAGGCGCGGATCGGCAGGTCGAGGATGCTCGACCTGGCGAACGTGCGGCGCGAGTTGATCTCGGAGCGCCGCATCAGCTGGACCTTCGGAGGCTTCCCCACCGAGGGTTGGGCTCAGCAGGTGCTCGGCGCGCCGGACGTCGACCGGCTGTGGGAGCTGGTGGCCGGCACGGCGCGGCTCGACGAGGACGATCCGATCGCGGCTTGGTGGGCGCATTCGCGGCGTCTGCAGGAGCGCTCGCGCAACCTCACCGAGCGCAGCTTCGATGCCCTGCACTTCACGGGCCCTGGAACCGACCTCACCGTCGGCCTGCTGCCCGGCGCGACCTGGCACGGCGGCGGCCTCGAGACCGCCTGGGGACAGGAGCACGTGGCGAACATCCCCACGGAGGAGGTCTTCACCTCCCCGGACTGGAAGCGCACCGAGGGATACGTGCGCTCCACCCGGCCGCTCAGCCTGATGGGGGCGATGGTGCGCGACCTCGAGCTCCGCTTCGAGGGCGGCCGGATCGTGGAGGTCAATGCGTCCGAGGGCGCAGACGTGGTGCGCACCGAGCTCGAGACCGACGAGCAGGCTCCGTTCCTCGGCGAGGTGGCGCTCGTCGACGGCGAGTCGCGCGTTGGCAGGAGCGGGACCACCTTCTTCCACACGCTCTACGACGAGAACGCGGCCTGCCACATCGCCTACGGCACGGGCTTCCCGTTCCTCGTTAGCGAGGAGCTGGCGCCGTCGGTGAACCTGTCGAAGGTCCACACAGACCTGATGATCGGCGCGCCCGAAGTGGCGGTCGACGGGATCACTGCGGACGGCGACGCCGTGCCTATCCTGCGCGACGAGGTCTGGCAGCTCGGATAGGGGCGAGACCGTCCTCCGCTGCCCTTACGGTGGTGAGATGGCGAAGACCCTGTTCGTCTGCTCGCAGTGCGGCAACGAGAGCCCCAAGTGGCACGGGCGCTGCCCTGGCTGCGGCGAGTGGAACACGATGGTGGAGGAGCGGCTGCCGGAGCCCGTCGCCGGCGGCGGAGGCAGTGGTCTGGGC
>JBKPDA010000180.1:0-15134 GCA_046727635.1 Actinomycetota bacterium
GCCCTGGGCGGCCGCAACCTGCGCCAGCACGCTGCGCGCGGGACAATCGTGAACTCAGCGTTCCAGCTGGGGCTGGCCGGCCTCGGGCTGGTCCGACGCCTGGTGGTCGCGGCCTTCCTCACGCAGTCCGAGTTCGGCGTGTGGGGGATCGTGCTGACCACGGTCCTCACGCTCAGCTGGCTGAAGCAGATCGGGGTCGCCGACAAGTACGTCCAGCAGAACGAGCGCGATCAGGAAGCCGCCTTCCAGAAGGCGTTCACGATGGAGCTCGTCGTGTCGCTGGCCTTCTTCGCGATCGTGGCCGCGGCGCTGCCGGTGTATGCGCTGGCCTACGGGCGAGCGCAGATCGTCGCGCCCGCGCTGGCGCTTGCCCTGAGCGTGCCGATCTCCGCCTTCGAGTCGCCCATCTGGATCCCGTACCGCCGCATGCAGTTCGTGCGGCAGCGCGTGCTGAGCGCGGTCGATCCCGTCGTGTCGCTCGCCGCCACCGTCGCTCTCGCGGTGGCCGGCGCGGGCTACTGGTCGCTGGTGCTCGGCGTCGTGGCGGGCAGCCTCGTGGGCGGCGCTCTCGCCACCGTCACCTGTCCGTACCCGCTCAGGTTGCGGATCGACCGCGAGACGGTCCGGAGCTACGCGAGCTTCTCGTGGCCGCTCTTCGGCGTGGGCATCAGCACGCTGCTGGTGGTGCAGGGAGCGATGCTCGTGTCGAACCGAGCGGTGGGGCTCGCCGGGCTGGGCGCCATCGGCCTGGCGGCCTCGATCACGAGCTTCGCGGACAGCGTCGACGGGATCATCGGGCAGGCGCTCTATCCCGCGGTCTGCGCGGTGTCCCATCGGAAGGACAAGCTGCTCGAGGCGTTCGTGAAGTCGAATCGCCTCGCGCTGGTGTGGGCGGTGCCGTTCGGCGTCGGCCTTGCGCTGTTCTCCTCGGACCTCGTCCGCTACGCGTTCGGTCCGCGCTGGCACTCCGCCGCGGCGCTCTTGGGAGCGATGGGCCTGATCGCCGCACTCTCCCAGATCGCCTACAACTACTCGGTCTTCCTGCGGGCGGCGAACGAGACGCGGCCGATGTTCCGGCTGGCGCTGCTCGGGGTGCTGTCGTTCGCGCTCGTCACGGCGCCGTTGATCGTCGCCTTCGGCCTCACCGGCTACGCGCTGGGCTGGGGCGCGATGACGCTCATCCAGGTGGCCGGCCGCTGCTGGTACATGGCGCGGCTGTTCGACGGGTTCCGCGTGGTCCGCCACCTCGTGCGGTCGATCGCGCCCAGCGCTCCGGCGGCGGGCGTGGTCCTGCTGGTCCGGCTCGCCGAGCCCGCACACCGCACCGTGCCGCTCGTGATCTGCGAGCTCGCCCTATATGCCCTGGTGACCGTCGGAGCCACGCTCACGCTCGAACGCTCGCTGATCGGCGAGGTGACCTCCTATCTGCGCGGGCGGCCCCGTCCGGTCCCGGCGGTGTGATCGCGTGCTGCCGAACCTGATCATCATCGGAGCGCCCAAGGCCGGGACCACGGCGCTCCACCACTACCTGGGGCATCACCCCGAGATCTTCATGTCGCGCCAGAAGGAGCTGCAGCTGTTCCAGCGCGACGACTGGCGAGACCAGCTTCCCTGGTACGAGAGCCAGTTCCCCCCGTGTCCCGCGCTGGTGCGCGGCGAGGGATCGCCCGTCTACACGCTCTATCCGTTCTGCCGCAAGGTGCCCGAGCGCATGCGGGAGCTGGTGCCGGAGGTCAAGCTCATCTACCTGGTCAGGGACCCCGTGGAGCGCTTCATCGCGCACTACACCGAGCACTTCGCCCTCGGCTTCGAGACGCGGCCGTTCGAGCAGGTGGCCGCCGACCTTCAGCCCAGCAACCAGGTGCTCGCGGGGAGCCGCTACGCCACCCAGCTGGAGCAGTACCTCGGGTGCTTCTCGCGGTCGCAGATCCTCGTGCTCGATCAGGACGACCTGCGCGTCCGGCGCCGGGAGACCCTGGCGCAAGTGTTCGGCTTCCTCGGCGTGGACTCCGGATTCTGGTCGCCCGAGTTCGAAGCGCTGCACAACCAGCGCAAGGGCGTGAGGTACAACGGCTTCGCACGCTGGCTCTATCGCCACGGGCTGTTCGAGCCCGCGCGGCGAGTCGGGCGGCGGTTGCCGCAGCCGCTGCGCAAGGTCGGGCGGCGATCCATCGGCCCGACCATCTCGCGGCCCGTGCTGAAGGGGGAGCTGAGAGAGGGCGTGGTCGCGGAGCTGGCGTGCGAGGCGGCGCGCTTCCGGGAACTCACGGGACGGCGATTCGAGAGCTGGTCGGTATGAGCCGGTCGAACGGATCCACCGTTGCCCCGGCGCGCTTCCATGCCGAGCGCCCCACCGACCTGCGCACGGCGCGGCGCTCGCACCGGCTCGCGTACATCATCCGCGCTCTCCCGGCCGGGCTCGAGGAGCTGGCCGCGGAGCTGCCCGTCAGCGGCCGCGTACTCGACTACGGCTGCGCCGACGCGCCCTACCGACGCTTCTTCGCGCCCGAGGCGGAGTACGTGACGGCCGACCTGCCGGGCAATCCGGATGCGGTGCTCGAGCTGCTGCCAGACGGCTCGCTGCCGTGCCCGGACGACAGCTTCGACGTCGTGCTCTCCACCCAGGTGCTCGAGCACGTGAGCGACCCGGACCTTTACCTGGCCGAGTGCTTCCGCGTGTTACGTCCCGGCGGTCGGATGCTGCTCTCCACGCACGGCATCATGGTTTACCACCCCGACCCGGTGGACTACTGGCGCTGGACCTCCGCCGGGCTGCGGCGGGCGGTACAGAAGGCCGGCTTCGAGGTTGTGCGCTTCGAAGGGATCATGGGCCTGGCGGCCACCGGGCTGCAGCTCTTCCAGGACGATCTGGTGTACCGGCTGCCGCGCGGGGTTCGGCGCGTCTTCGCGTTCTGCATGCAGACGCTGATCGGGTGGGTGGACCGCTTCTCCTCGCCCGAGAGCCGCCGATACAACGCGCTCGTGTTCGCACTGGTGGCGGAGAAGCCATGACCGGGCTGCGACGCTTCTGGCGCGCCGCGCGCTACCGGCAGATGGTGCGCAACCTGGCCGGGCCGCGGCTGCTGCGGGCGTTCGCTGACGCCTACCGGCACGCGTTCTTCGTGGAGATCGGCTCGAACGACGGCGAGCAGCACGACCACCTTCGCCCGTTCATCCTGTCGCGGCCCTGGGCCGGGATCATGGTCGAGCCGGTGCCGTACGTCTTCGAGCGCCTGCGCCGCAACTACGAGACCTACGGGCGAATCGCGCTGGAGAACGTGGCGGTGGGCAAGGCCGACGGGCGCCTTCCCTTCTACCACCTCATCGAGCCGGCCCCGGAGGAGCTCGCCTCGTTGCCCGACTGGTACGACGGCGTCGGATCGTTCTCGCGCGAGGCCGTCGCCGGCCACGTGGCCGAGATACCCGACGTCGACAAGCGCATCGTCCGCGGCGACGTCTCAGTGGTCACGTTCGACACCCTGTGCCGGCGCAACCACGCCTCGCAGGTGGACCTGCTGCTGATCGACACCGAGGGCCACGACTGGGAGATCCTGCAGAGCGTCGACTTCGCCAAGTGGCGGCCGCGGCTCGTGATCTACGAGCACTACCACCTCACGCCGGCCGCGCGCAGGGCGGCGCGCGAGCACCTCGGCCTCGTGGGCTACGAGACGATGGAGGAGGGGTTCGACACGTTCTGCCTCGACACGTCGGTGGAGGACGAGCTGACAGCCGTCTGGCGCGGGCTGCGGCCCGCCGTGGACGGCGTGGCCGCGTACGAGGTGGCTGCGTGATGCCGGCAGGCGTCGGAGCGCGCCGGTTGCGGCGCCTGGTGCGCCCCCGCTCGGTGGAGCCGCATCCAGACGTGGTGCGGCTCACCCCAGAGGACCGGCGCTACCTCACCTCGTTCTACGACGACAGCGTGCCGCTGCCGTCGGGCGCGGAGCGCATCTTGACGTCACGCAACCCGCGCCTGCAGGAGCTGCGCGACACCTACGCCCGGCTCGAGCTGCCCGTGACGGCCGCATCGCGCTGGAACGCCTCGGCCGTCGAGTCGTTCCTGGACCTGCGCTGGTTCCGCGGCGAGTCGCTCATCACCTGGCATCGGCGCGAGCTGCCGCGGGTCACGTCCCTCAAGTACTTCGTGCTCATGCAGTACGTGGCCTCACGTGACTCGCTGGACATGCTCCGGCGCCTCGGCGAGGACGGCGCGTTCGGCTGCTGGACGTTCGATTACCCGGGCTGGCCGAAGACCAGCCGCGACCTGATCGAGTCGGTGAACGAGCTGTCGTTCCTCGAGCGGTCGCTGACGTTGTCGGAGCGCGAGCGGTTCTCCGTGCTCGACATCGGCGCAGGCTACGGACGGCTGGCCCACCGGGCGGTCGCCGCGTATCCGCACCTGCGCGACTACTGCTGCGTGGACGCCGTGCCCGAGTCCACCTTCATCAGCGAGTACTACCTGCATCACCGCGGCGTCGCGCCACGCGCGCGCGCGGTGAGCCTGGACCGAGTAGGGGCCGAGCTGCTGCCGGGCGCGTTCGACCTCGCCGTGAACGTCCACTCCTTCTCCGAGTGCACCCACGCGGCCGTGGAGTGGTGGGTGGCGATGCTGCGACGGCTCGAGGTGCCGTGGTTGCTCGTGGTGCCCAACGAGCCGGACGAGCTGCTCACTCTCGAGCCCGATGGCGAGCGGCGCGACTTCCGCGGGCTGATCGAGCGGGCCGGCTACCGCCTGGCCTCCTCCGAGCCCGTGGTGGACGACCCGGCGGTGCGCGAGGTCGTGGACCTTCACGACCGCTTCTACCTGTTCTCGCTGGAGACCTGAGCGTGGACAGCGAGCTGCATGTCTCCTGCGCCGCCGAGGGCGCCTACGTGCAGCATTCGGCGGCGATGCTCCACTCCGTCCTGCGCAGCGGCGGCTATCGCGTGCACGTGCACTACCTGCACGGTCCGGGCTTCTCGTCGCTCCATGCCGCGCAGCTCGCGTCGATGGTGGAGAGCCGCGGCGGGGCGATCTCGTTCCACGAGATACCGGACAGCTGGGTGGTCGGGCTGCCCGTGCTTCCCCAGTTCACGCAGGCGATGTGGTATCGGATCTTCCTTCCCGAGCTGCTGCCCGATGCCGGCCGCGTGCTCTACCTGGACGCGGACACGATCGTGGTCGACTCGCTCGCCTCGCTCTGGGAGACCCCGCTCGACAACGCCTACCTCGCGGCCGTCACGAACGTCTTCCAGCCGAACCACTTCGGCCGCCCGGCCAAGCTCGGGCTGCCCGGGCCGAAGGTCTACTTCAACAGCGGGGTGCTGCTGCTGAACCTCGACGAGATGCGGCGCGACGACTGCACCACGGCGCTGCGGACGTTTGCGTTGCGCCACACCCCGCAGGAGATCGAGTGGCCGGACCAGGACACGCTGAACGTGGTGCTCGGCCGCCGCCGCGTGCCGCTGCATCCGCGCTGGAACTGCATGAACAGCGTGCTCACGTTCCCGCATGCCGCGGCGGTGTTCGGTCGCGTGGCCGTGCGCCAGGCGCGGCGAATGCCCGGGATCCGGCACTTCGAGGGCCCCGGCGAGAACAAGCCGTGGCACCGCGGCTGCTCGGCGGAGCTGCGCGAGCTCTACCTGCGCCACCGTCTGCAGACGCCCTGGCCGCACGTGGAGCTGGTCGGCGAGGACCGCCAGCCCCGCTGGCAGCGCGGCCGCCCGCCCGTCAGTGCTTGACGGCGATCCGGCCCGTGTAGTCGATCCGGTTCAGCAGCAGCGGCGCCGCCTGACGCCTGAAGTACTCGTCCACAGCCCGGCGCGCGCCGTCCCAGTGGCCGTAGTCGTCGATGATCAGCACGCCGCCGTCGCTCAGGCGCGGGTAGAGGTGCTCGAGCTCGTGGCGGGTAGACTCGTACCAGTCGGTGTCGAGCCTGAGCAGCGCCAGCTCGCCCGGCGCGTTCTGCGGCAGCGTTTCCTCCACCGGGCCGCGCACGAAGTGGAGCCTCTCGTCGGCGTAGCCCGCGGTTCTGAGCGTTTCGCGAACCTGGTCCTCGTTGAAGATCGCGGCGTCGAAGAGCTCGGCCCAGGGCTTGCCGTCGGCCGCGCGCCAGGTCTCGAGCGCCGGCGGATCGAGGTCGGACACGTCGTGCTCGGTGGGTGCCGTCATGCCCTCGAATGTGTCGAAGAGGAAGATGTCGCGGTCGGCGGCGCCCTCCTCTTGAAGCGTGAGGATCATCGCCAGCACGGACCCGCCGCGCCACACGCCGCACTCCGCGAACGCGCCGGGAACGCCGCGGCGGACGCAGTAGCGAACGGCGTCGACGAGCGCCTGCAGCCGCTCGTCGCTCGTCATCGTGTACGGGCGCACGCGGTCGATGATGTGACGGTCGATGGCCGGCGGCGGAGCGCCCGCCGCCTCCGCCGGACGCGGAGCGCGCAGCATTCGTCGCAGCGTCTGTTGAACGGCGCCCATCCCGGCGGCGGATGGTTCCAGAACGCGCGCGCGGCCGCGCTGGTTGCGCGGCTAGGGTGGCGGCGATGCCCCGCTTCATGCGACGAACCGGCAGCGGTGAGCCGTTCGGGACCACCAACCTCGAGCTCTTCTACGACCTCGTCTTCGTCTTCGCGATCACCCAGGTCTCGCACCTGCTGATCGGCGACCTCACCTGGAGGGGTGCGGGACACGCCGCGATAGCCCTGCTCGTGGTCTGGTGGGCGTGGCAGTACACGACCTGGGTGACGAACGAGCTCGACCCGGACTCGCACCTGGTGCAGCTGCTGCTGATCGGCCTGATGCTCGCCAGCCTGCTGATGGCGATCGCGATCCCGCGGGCGTTCGGCGACCGGGCGCTGCTGTTCGCCGTCTCGTACGTGGCGATCCAGGTGGGGCGCCACACATTCCTGACCTTCGCCGCCGCGGAGCGCGGGACGCTCGAGCGCGAGCGAGCGGAGCGGATCCTCATCTGGTTCTGCGCGGCAGGGGTCCTGTGGATCGCGGGCGCCCTCGCCCACGACGGGGCGCGCACCGTCCTGTGGATCGGCGCGCTCGCGCTCGACTACTGCGCTCCGCTCGTCACGTTCTGGGTGCCGGGTCTGCCGCGCGTGGCTCCCGAGGCCTGGGAGGTCCGCACCGGGCATTTCGCCGAGCGCTTCGGCCTGTTCGTGCTGATCGCCCTGGGAGAGTCGATCGTCGTCACCGGGGCGACCACGTCCGAGCTGCAGCTCGACCTCGCCACCGTCTCGGCGTTCGCCGGCGCGTTCCTGGCCACGGCGGCGCTGTGGTGGCTGTACTTCACCTCGGTCGCGGGGCTGGCAGAGCGCGCCCTCGCCGCGGCCGACCACCGCACGCTCCTGGCCCGCGACGCCTACACGTACGGGCACATCCTGATCATCGCCGGGATCATCCTCACGGCGGTCGGCGACGAGATCGTGATCAAGCACCCGACCGTCGACCTGACGACCGCCGAGCTGATGGCGGTGGTTGCCGGCCCCACGGTTTACCTGCTGGCGCAGGCCGGGCTGCGCCTGCGAATGACCGGCACGCTCAGCCCGCGCCGGCTGACCGCGGCCGCCGCCTGCATCGTCGTCGGATTCGTGGGCACGGCGCTGCCGGGACTGGCCATCGGCGGGCTGCTGCTCGCCGTGCTGGCGGGCCTGGTCACCGCCGACCTGATAATTGCCGCGCGGCGATGACGCTCTAGGGCATTACACTCCCGCGCCCGGGCGGGGGTCCGCCATCGGCACCTGGCAGAGGTAGAGATCGTTTCGCAGCGGGCCATGTTGAGCCATCACCCCATGCCGCTCCGCCGCCAGTGCGTCCATCTCCTCGGCGTAGCGCGCCACGTGCACGCGGAAGCCCGCGCCGCGCAGCCGATCCTCGAGATCGAGTCCGTAGGCCCGCAGGCCGCCAACGTCCACCGTGCGCTCCAGCTCGTGGTTCACGGGTGCCTGGATCACCGCGAGGCCGTCCGGCGCGAGCACGCGCCTGAGCTCCGACATCGCCTTGGCGTCGTCCGGCGCTCCCTCCAGCACGTTGCTGCACAGGATGCGATCGAACGAGGCGTCGTCGAAGGGCAGCGCGGTGCAGTCGGCGCGCACGTCGGCCAGCGGGTTCTCGATCCCCACGGTGACGTAGTCGGCGCCCTCGAGCGTTCGCAGGCGACGCTCGATGCAGCGCTCTGGCGCGAGGTGCAGGATGCGCAGCCCGCTGCTGGCCAGCAGGCGCTCGGCGGAGAGATACAGCCACAGCAGACGCTGGCGAGGACGCGACCCGCAGCGCGGACACTCGAGCTCCAGCGGCCCGCCCGTCGTGGCCCTGAACCGCCCGAACCGCCCTTCGCAGACGGGGCAACGCACCTCGCGGCCCGCAAAACGCACGCGATCGCGCAAGCGCGTCATCGCGCGTCGCCTATCTCCCAATTGGCACTCGTCCACGACACCACCCCCTGCCTGCCAATGCGCCAAGAGATTAGTCGACCTTGAGCGGTTCGCCTCCGCGATCGCCCCGCATACGGACGAGTGTCGTAGTGCCGGCGAAAGACGCCGCTGCCACGCTGCCGCGGACGCTGGCCTGTCTTGCCGCGCAGGACGAAGCGCCGGAGTTCGAGGTGATCGTCGTGGACGACGGCTCGAGCGACGGCACGGCCGACATCGCCCGCGCGGCGGGGCCGCTGGTCCGGTTGGTCCAGACGCATGGAGTCGGTTCCGGCGAGGCCCGCAATCTCGGCGTCCGGGAGGCGCAGGGTGACGTGATCGCCTTCACCGACGCCGACTGCTTCCCCACGCCCCGCTGGCTCGCCGCCGCGCACCCGTACCTGGAAGGGGCGGACCTCGTCGCAGGCAAGGTGGCGCCGGACCCGACAGCACAGCTCGGAGCCTTCGACCGCACCGTATGGGTCGAGCGAGAGACCGGCCTCTACGAGACGGCGAACCTGCTGATCCGCCGCGAGCTGTTCGAGCGCGTCGGCGGCTTCGAGCGCTGGATCGAGTCGAGTGGGCCCAAGCGCGGCTGGACGAACCCCGAGCTGGCCGAAGACGTCTGGCTGGGCTGGCGCGCCCGCCGAGCGGGCGCCCGCACGGCGTTCGCGCCCGACGCGCTGGTGCACCACGCGGTGCACCCACGCGGCGCGGCGGGCTACGTATCGGAGCGCCAGCGGGCGCGACACTTTCCCGCCCTCGCCGCGCGCGTGCCCGAGCTGCGCGAGCAGTTCTTCTACCGGCGTGTGTTCCTCAGCCGCCGGACGGCGATGTTCAACGCGGCAGCGGCGGGCAGCGCGCTGGCTGCGCTGGCGGGTACGCCGCTACCGCTGCTGGCCGCCGCACCCTACGCCCGCCACCTGATCAGGCGCGCGCTGCCGTTCCGCAAGCGGGGGCCGATCGTCGCCGCCGTGGAGGTGGCGGCCGACGCGGTCAGCGTCGGCTCGCTGCTCTACGGAAGCGCGCGCAACCGCTCACTGGTGCTCTGAGCCGGCCGCGATCAGCGCCGCGAGCCGCCGGGTCTGGCCGCTCAAGCTGCATTCGCGCAGCACGAACTCCCGCCCGGCGCGCCCCATCTCCGCACGCCGCTCGCCCGGCAGCGAGAGCAGCTCGTGGATCGACTCTGCCAGCGCACGCGGGTCGCCGGGCGGCACCAGCCTCCCCCACTCCGACCGCACCACCTCCGGCAGCCCCACCTCGTAACTGGCCACCACCGGCAGCTCCATCGCCAGCGCCTCCTTCACCACCACCGGCATCGTGTCCCGGTCGCCGTCGCCCGCCACCACGCAGGGCGCGGCGAGCACGGCGGACTCCTCGAGCAGCTCGCGCACCTCTTCCGGGCGCCGAAAGCCGGCCAGCTCCACCACCGACTCCAGTCCGAGAGCGCTGATGCGCTCGGCGAGCTCCGAGTGCAGCGGACCATCGCCGACGATGACGATGCGCGCGACCGCGCCGTCCAGCAGGGTCGCCGCATCGACCAGGACGTGGAAGCCTTTCTTCTCGATCAGTCGGCCGACCGCGAGCACCTGCCGCGGACCGTCCGGGTAGGGCGTGCCTCGCTGGAAGCGGTCTCCGTCGACACCGGTGACCAGGCGCTCGACCCGCGAGCCCGCGGGGTCGCCGATGAGCTCGCGCAGATAGCGGGCCGAGTAGTCGCAGGCGGACACCGCGAAGGCCGCGCGCTCGTGCTTCTCGCGCAGGTTGCGAGGCAGCTGGAAGATGTCGTAGCCGTGGGTCATCACGCTGTAGGGCAGCCCCAGCAGCGCGGCGATCCGCATGGCGTCGAGCGCGGCGCCGGCGGCGAAGTGGGCGTGCAGATGGGAGGCGCGAAAGCTTGCGAGTCGCCGCGCCACGGGGGCGAGGCGCCGCAGCGGCGGCACCGGCTCCTCGCGCCTCCAGCGACGCCGGTCGACGAGATCGCTCACGCAGCGCCATGGATGGCGAGCGGCGAGCCACGCCATGTCCGCGAGCCGCCGCGCGCGTGAGTCGTCCGATCGATATCCCACGGCAGCGCCATCCGCGGCATCTGGATCCGGATTCGGCGCGTGCGCTGCCGCTTCCACCCGCACGGCATGCCCGAGCAGAGCGAGCTCACGCGCCTCGCCGCTGATGAACGTCTCCGAGAGCTCGGGAAACTGGTCTACGAGGAGCGCGATGCGGAGCGGCTCAGCCACGGCCTAGCAGCTCGAGGTAGAGCGCCTCGTACTCGGCGGCCAGGCGCTCGGTAGAGAAGACCTCTGCCCGCGCCCGGCAGCGCTCCACGGTGCCGGCGTCGGTGGCCAGCTCGAGTCCCTCGAGCAGGGCCCGCGCCACCCCGCGCGGGTCGCCGTTCTGAAATAGCGCGCCGATGCCATCGCGGTCCACCACCTCCGGCACCGCCCCGTGGTCGGCGCCCACCACCGGGGTACCGCAGGCAAGCGCCTCCACCAGCACCAGCCCGAACGCCTCGCGATAGGCCGTGAGGGCCGAGACCCAGGCGCGCGCGTAGTAGGGGGCCAGGTCGCGCGGGTCTTCTACCGGGTCGACCAGCGAGACGCCATCGCCGTCGAGACCGTGGCGGGCCACGGCCGCCGGATCGCGGGGCCGTATGACCACCAGCTGGGCGTCGGGGCGAGATCTGCGCACCTCGCGGAACGCCGACACGAGCAGCCCCACGCGCTTGCGGGCGTCGTCCGGGAGCGCCGCGCAGAAGATCGTCGGCTCCGCGGCCCGTTCGGCAGCGGGGGCGAACGCGGACAGATCCACCCCCGGGTAGATCGGTCGCGCGTCCACGCCGAACCAGCGCTTCATGGCGTCGGCCGCGGTGCGACTGGAGGTGACCACGGCATCGGAACCGCGGATGGCCCGCTCGAGGATGCGCAGCTTGTGGCGCCTGTCGGCGAGCACCGGGCGGTCGGGCAGGCCGCCGTACGAGAAGACCGTGGGGCGGCCGGTGCGCGACGCCCAACGCACCGCGGCCAGCGCGTCGGTGGGGTAGAACGCGTTCGCCAGCTCATAGCTGCCGGCGCGCAGCGCCGCGTAGCTGAACGGCACATGGGTGAGGTAGTCGGGGTAGAGCCGGCGCGTCAGGCGCTCGTCCGGCGGGCGCCAGGAGCGGATCACCTCGAGACCGTCCTCCACCGTCCGGCTCGGCCTGCCGGGGTGGCTGGTGATCAGCGTGGGCCGGTGCCCTCGGACGACCAAGCCACTCGACAGCTCCCGGATCAGCCGCTCCGACCCACGCCGCACCTCCGGGAAGAAGCACGGGTTGAGCAGCGCGAGCTTCAAAGCACCAGCGTCCTGTAGCGGACGCTGCCCTTTGCCATCGTCCACATCTCGGAGGCGTCCACCACGGCGCGGCCCACCAGCTCGGCGGCCGCACGCATCCGGCCCATCGGATGCGTGCCGCGGTGCGGCAGCGCGTGGAGCACGTACGGAACAGCGAGCAGCGCGAGCAGCGGCTCGCGCCGGTGCAGCGCGGCCCCCGCAAGCGCCGCCGGCAGGAACGCGTGCCGGCGCTTCCAGAACAACCCGTACTCGAGCTCGTCCTTCCGCAGCTGCGGGTGCCGCTTGAACACGAGCGGCAGCGTCTCCCAGCGCTTGTTGAAGCGCACGAGGCCGACCAGCGAGAACGTGTCCACCGCGTGGTTCGTGATCGCCTCGGGCTGGCCGACGTACGGCACGCCCGACTCCCAGGCCCGCGCGGCCAGGTCGAGGTCCTCGCCGGCCGCCATGATCGACTCGTCGAAGCCGCCCACCGACTCCAGCACCGCGCGCGGGTAGAGGATGTTGCATGCCTCGGCGTGCGGGCCCGGCGGGTCCGCCTGGATCGAGCGAGCCCTCGGCGCCCACTTCATGATCTCCGTCTCGTAGGGGTCGGGCCTGGTGGCGCCCTGAACGATCGCTCCCGGGTTGCGCTTCGCCATCTCGAGCAGGCGCTCGAGCCACTCGGGCTCGGGCCGGCAGTCGTCATCGGTGAAGGCGATCAGCGGCGCTCGCGCCTCGCGCCAGCCCACGTTCCGCTGGCGAGAAGAGGACCCAGTGCCCGGCTCGAGCCGCACGTGTCGCAGCAGCCCCGCCAAGGCCAGCGGATGCGTGCGGACGAGCTCAGCCGTGTTATCGGTCGAGTCGAATACGACGACGACCTCCCAGCGGGAACGCGCCAGCGTCTGCTCCTCCAGCGCATTCAACAGCCAACGCAGCCGGGTCCCCCGCTCGTGCGACGGAACCACGACCGAAACCTCGGGTCGCGACGCCTCCATGCCCGCGCGCAGGTTAGTGGAGCGCGGGCCGGCGTGAGCCAGGCATACTCAGCCGCCGGAGAGGCGCCGCAGCGGCGACGCGGTAAAGTCCCAAAACCCGACCTCTAATAGAGTGTTTAGCCCGTGAGCTACGAGCTGACCCATCTGCGAGCGCTCGAGGCGGAGGCCATCCACGTGATGCGCGAGGTGGCCGCCGAGTTCGAGCGCCCGGTCCTACTGTTCTCCGGCGGCAAGGACTCGATCGTGCTCGTGCGCCTCGCGGAGAAGGCCTTCCGCCCCGCGCGCTTCCCCTTCCCGCTGATGCACGTGGACACGGGGCACAACTTCCCGGAGGTGATCGAGTTCCGTGACCGCCTCGTGAAGCAGCTGGGCGAGCGGCTGGTGGTCGCCTCCGTGGAGGAGTCGATCCGCACCGGCCGCGTGGCGGAGGAGACCGGCCCGCGCGCGTCGCGCAACCGGCTCCAGACCGTGACGCTGCTCGACGCGCTCGACGAGCACGGCTTCGACGCGGCCTTCGGTGGCGCCCGCCGCGACGAGGAGCGGGCGCGGGCGAAGGAGCGCATCTTGTCCTTCCGCGACGAGGCCGGGCAGTGGGAGCCCAAGTCGCAGCGCCCCGAGGTGTGGTCGCTCTACAACGGGCGCATCCGCCGCGGCGAGCACGTGCGCGTGTTCCCGCTCTCCAACTGGACCGAGCTGGACGTGTGGCAGTACATCGCCGAGGAGAACCTCGAGGTGCCCTCGATCTACTACGCGCACGAGCGCCAGGTGTTCAAGCGCGACGGGATGCTCTACGCGCTCAGTCCGTTCATCCAGCTGATCGACGGCGAGGAGCCGTTCGAGACCTCGGTGCGCTACCGCACGGTCGGCGACATGTCGTGCACCGGAGCCGTGGAGTCGAGCGCGGTCACGCTCGAAGCCGTGGTCGCCGAGATCGCCGCCACCCGCATCACGGAGCGCGGCGAGACCCGCGCCGACGACCGCGTGAGCGAGGCCGCGATGGAGGACCGCAAGCGCGGTGGCTACTTCTAGTTCCAGGCTCAAGCTGATCGAGGGCAACGGTCAGCCCGAGCCGGCGGTCGAGCGCCGGGCCGGCACGCTGCGGATCGCCACCGCGGGCTCGGTGGACGACGGCAAGAGCACGCTGATCGGCCGCCTGCTCTACGACTCGAAGATGGTGCTGGCCGACCAGCTCGAGCAGCTCGAAGAGACCAGCCGCCGCCGCGGCGACCTCGAGGTGGACCTCGCCCTTCTCACCGACGGCCTGCGTGCCGAGCGCGAACAGGGGATCACGATCGACGTGGCCTACCGCTATTTCGCCACCGCGCGCCGGCGCTTCATCCTGGCCGACACGCCGGGGCACGTCCGCTACACGCGCAACATGGTCACGGGCGCCTCCACGGCCGACCTCGCGCTGATCCTGATCGACGCACGCAAGGGAGTGGTCGAGCAGACCAAGCGCCACGCCTTCGTCGCATCGCTCGTGGGCGTCCCCCACCTGACCGTCTGCGTGAACAAGATGGACCTCGTCGACTTCTCGGAGACGAGGTTCGAGGAGATCGTCGAGGCGTTCGAGGACTTCGCCGCCAAGCTAGAGCTCACCGACATCGAGTTCATACCGATCTCTGCCCTCCACGGCGACAACGTGGTGGAGCGCTCGCTGCGGATGAAGTGGTACGAGGGGCCGCCGCTGCTCTACCACCTCGAGCACGTGCACGTGGCGTCGGATCGCAACCTCGTGGACTGCCGGTTCCCGGTGCAGTGGGTGATCCGGCCGGGCGACGACGGCGGCCAGCGCGGCTACGCCGGCCAGGTGGCCGCCGGCGTGCTGCGTCCGGGCGACGAGGTGCTGGTGGCGCCGTCGGGCGACACCACGCGGATCGCCTCGATCGACGGTCCCCAGGGCCCGCTCGAGGAGGCGTTCCCGCCCATGTCGGTGGTGCTCCACCTGGAGGATGAGCTGGACGTGTCGCGCGGCGACATGATCTGCCGGCCGAACAACCGGCCGGCCCGAGCACGCTCGATCGAGGCGATGGTGTGCTGGATGGCGAACCGCACGGTGTCCGCCGGCGACCGCCTGCTGCTCAAGCAGACCACCCGCTGGGTGACCGCCACGGTGGAGGACGTGCGCTACCGCGTGGACGTTCAGGGGCTCCACCGCGACAAGACGGCGTCCACGCTCGAGCTGAACGACATCGGCCGCCTCAAGCTCCGCACCAGCGCGCCGCTGCACGTGGACGACTACCGCCGCAACCGGCAGACCGGCAGCTTCATCCTCGTCGACGAGGCCACGAACGACACCGTGGGCGCGGGAATGATCGTGGAGACGCTCACGGGCGACTCGGCGAGCGCCGCGATCACCGATGCCGGCGCGCGCTCTCCCAACGTCACCTGGCACCAGGGCGGCCTCACCCGCGACGAGCGCTGGACCGCGCTCGG
>JBKPDA010000181.1:0-6845 GCA_046727635.1 Actinomycetota bacterium
CTCCTACATGGCGACCGGCTCGTTCAACGGCAAGGTCCAGGGCATCAACCAGCTGCAGCAGCAGGAACAGAGCCAGTTCGGGAACGGCAACTACATCCCCAACGTCGACGTGGACTACTGGGCAATCAGGGTGATGGCGTACCTCGGGGTGCTGATGTTCCTGGTTTCCGCGGTCGGCGCCTGGCTCTACCGCAGGCAGAGGCTGCACAAGGCGCGCTGGTTCCTGTGGACCGCCGTCGTGGCCATCGCGTTCCCGTTCATCGCCGCCACGTCGGGCTGGGTGCTCACCGAGATGTGACGGCAGCCGTGGATCGTTCAGGGACTGCTCAAGACCTCGCAGGCCCACTCGCCGAGCGTCGGCACCTCGACCATCGCCGTGAGCCTGGGCGTATTCGTGCTGCTCTACATCACGCTGGGAGTGGTCGACTTCGTCCTGATGCGCCGCTACGCGCGGCTCGACCCGGTGCAGCGCACCGCCCGGGTGGAGCCCAGGGTGCCGGTGCCGAGCTACTGACATGAGCCTCGCCACCCTCTGGTTCGTCCTAATCGCGGTGCTCTGGGGCGGCTACTTCGTGCTCGAGGGCTTCGACTTCGGCGTGGGCATGCAGCTGCCGTTCCTGTCGCGAAGCGAGAAGGACACGGACGCGATGTTCGAGTCGATCGGCCCCGTCTGGGACGGCAACGAGGTGTGGCTGGTGGTGGCGGGCGGCGCTACGTTCGCCGCGTTCCCGATCTGGTACGGAACGATGTTCTCGGGCTTCTACATCGCGCTGCTGCTGATCCTCGTCTTCCTGATCGTCAGGGTCGTGTCATTCGAGTGGCGCGGCAAGAGCGAGAGCCCGCGCTGGCGCGCGGTTTGGAGATGGGCCAACACCGTGGGCAGCGCCGGGGCGCCGCTCGTCTGGGGCATCGGGCTTGCCAACCTCCTCCACGGAGTGCCGCTCGACTCGAAGGGCAACTACAGCGGCGACTTCCTCGACCTGTTCAGCGGCTACACGGTACTCGCAGGGCTGGCGATGGTCCTGCTGTGCATGTTCCACGGCGCCACCTACCTGACGCTACGGATCCGAGGGGAGCTCGGCGAGCGAGCGGCGAGAGCCGCCCTGCGCCTGTCCATTCCCACGACGGTAGTGGTCGTGGGCTTCCTGGCCGGCACCGTCGGCGTGGCGGTGGACCGCAACGAGCGCGGAGCGCTTGGTCCGGCAATCGTGGCGGCGATAGGCGCCGCAGCGCTCGTGCTCGCGGTCGTGTTCAGCTACGCGCGGCGGCGCGGCATGGCGTTTGTCATGACCGCTCTCGGAACGCTCGGCTTGGTGGCCACGCTGTTCACCTCGCTCTACCCGCGCGTGATGGTGTCGCACCCCGACTTCGGGAACAGCCTGACCGTGTCGGGGGCAGCGTCCGGGCATTACACGCTGGAGGTGATCACGATCGTGGCCCTGATCCTCCTGCCGCTGGTGCTGCTCTATCAGGGCTGGTCCTACTACGTCTTCCGCGCCCGCGTGGGCGGCGCGCGACCCGCCAGCAGCCCGGTGGAGGCGCTGGCACGAAGGGGCGGCGGCGCGCCCGCGAAGTGAGCGCCCGGAGGCCGCGTGCTCGAGCTCAGGGTCTACGGTCCGTCACGGAAGCTGGCGGAGCTCGGAGCTGAGCTGGAGCAGCGCGGCGCGGCGCGCCACGCCGCGCTCGCCAACGGGCCGAGTGACGGAAGTGCGCTGCTGACCGCTCGGATCGAGCGGGGATCGGCCGACGCGGTGCTCGAGTTCGTCCTTGCCGCGGGCTTGCCGCAGGACGACGTGGCGATCTGCCGCCTGGACGACGTGGGGCCGGTCTCGTCCTCTCGCGGGTCGACGACCATGATCTGGGCTGACGTCATCGGACAGGCCAGGAGGAACGCGCGCCCGGTGGCGCGCTACCTCGTGTTCATGCTCGCGGCCGGCGTGATAGCCGGCTTCGGCGTGATCTACGAGAACTCGACGCTCATCGTCGGCGCGATGGCGGTGAGCCCGGACACCCTCCCCGTGACGGCGGTCTGCGCCGCCGTCCTCGAGCGGCGCTGGCACCTGGCGGCGCGCGCCCTCATGACGCTCGCAATCGGCCTGGGCGCGGCGTGCGGGGTGGCCGCTGCGCTCACGGCCATGCTCAACCTGTTCGACGCACTGCCGTCCGGGTTCGAGGTAGGCCAGGGACCTCTGTCAGGCATCTTGGACGTAAACGCCGCGACCATCGGCGTGGCGCTCGCGGCCGGTGTGGCCGGGATGCTCGCGCTCGAGACCCGGGCGAGCTCCGCGGTTGGCGTCGCGATCTCGGTCACAACGATCCCGGCTGCCGCCTACTTCGGCGTGGCAGCCGGAGTCGGCAAGCTGGACAAGGCGTGGGGCGCTCTCGAGGTCCTCGGGGTGAATGTGGCGATGCTGCTATTGGCAGGCACCGGGACGCTGGTCACCCAGCGCTGGATTGCGCGGCGTGGGGATCGGCGGCTTGCAGCCGCCCCCGCTCCAGGGTCACGATCGATCCCACGTGCTCGAGCCCCTCGGGCCGGTGGGTGATGAGCAGTACCGTGCGGCGGCCCGCCGCTGTGAACACGTCGTCCATTAGCGCCTTGGCCGTCGGCGAATCGAGATGCGCGGTCGGCTCGTCGAGCACCAGGACGGGGGCCTCCGATAGCAGCGCGCGGGCCAGCGCGACTCGCTGGCGCTGGCCGCCTGAGAGCTGCGCGCCCGCCTCGCCCACGTAGGTCTCCACGCCGTCGGGAAGCGCGGCGACCCAGTCCCAGATGCGCGCTCGCCGCAGCGCGTCCTCGACTCGGGCATCCGACGCGCCGGGGCAGCCGATCAGCACGTTCTGCCTGATCGAAGTGGAGAACAGGTGCGCGTCCTGGCCCGCGACGGCGATCATCCGCCGCACATCCTCCTGGCTGTAGCGGCGCAGGTCTTCGCCCGCGAGGGTGAGCCGTCCACGCTCGGGATCGAGAAAGCGCAGGAGCAGGTTCACCACCGTGGTCTTGCCCGCGCCGCTGGCCCCAACGAGCCCCATCCGCTGGCCGGGTTCGATCCGCAGGCTCACGTCGTCCAGCACCGGGGGGCCGTGCTGGGAGTAGCGCACCGTCACATGCTCCAGAGCCAGCGCCGCGGGGCGGCGGGGCAACTCGAGCGGCTGCGCCGGGTCGCGCACCAGCGGCTCGCGGTCGGTTACCTCGAACAGCCGCCGACCCGCCGCGACGGTCGACGAGAGCTCGCGGGCGGCTGAGGGGAGCGTGGCCACCGACTCGAACGACGCGATCGCGAGCAGGGCCAGCATCGCAACGAGCACGCGATCGAGCGTGCCGCCATGAGCGGCCGCCACGGCCACCGCGAGCACGCCGATGGCGGTGGCGCCCGCGATCCCCACGAGCAGCGCCTCGCCCGTGCCGGCGACGCGTGCATCGCGGCGGGCCAGTCCGGCCAGCGCCCGATCCGTCTCCCGAATGCGCGCGAGTCGGCCCTGCCCGCGGCCGTAGGCCACGAGCTCCGGAGCGCCTTGCAGCAGCTCCACCAGATCGGCGGTCAGCTCGGACCGCACGGCGGCCCGCCGAGCGCCCGCGGTCCGGCCGAGCCGAGCGCTGAGCAGAGGCAGCCCGACACCGGCGGCGAGCAGGCCCGCGGCCAGGATCGCCGCGGCCGCCGGCAGGTACGCGGCGGTCACGCCGACAGCCAGCAAGCCGGTGGCCAGCGCCACGAGCGGCGGCGCGAGGCCGCGCAGGTAGAGGTTCTGAAGCGTGTCCACGTCGCCCACGAGGCGGTCCAGCAGATCGCCACGCCGGTAGGCGCTCAGGCCCGCCGGGGCCAGCGGCTCGATACGCGAGTAGAACGCCACGCGGAGCTTGGCGAGCGTCCGGAACGCGAGGTCGTGCGAGGTCAGCCGCTCCAGATAGCGGGCCAGGGGCCGGGCGATTCCGAAGAAGCGCACGGCCACGATCGCAACCGTGAGCTCGAGGATCGGCGGGTGCTCGGCGGCACGGGAGATGAGGTAGCCGGCCGTGGCCATCAACCCGGCGCCGCACGCAATCGCGGCCGTGCCGGTGGCGACCACGAGCGCGCTGCGGCGGCGCGGCGCCTCCGCGAGATCGACGAGCCGGCGCAGGGTCCGCATCAGGCCGCCTCGGCCGCGGTGGCAGTGACGATCCGGCCGGAGTCGATCTCGAGCCGGGCATCCGCGGCGCTCGCCAGCTGCTCGTCGTGCGTGATGAGCAGGACGGTGCACATCCCCGCAAGCCGGTCCACCGCCTCTCGGACGAGCTTGGCGCTGCGCGGATCGAGGTTGGCGGACGGCTCGTCGAGAATGACCATCGGCGCGTTGCGGAGGAAGGCCCGGGCGAGCGCTATCCGCTGGCGCTCGCCGGCCGAGAGCTCGAGGCCTCCGTCTCCCACCACCGTGAAGTAGCCGTCGGGCAGCCGTTCGATGAACTCGTGCGCTCCGGCCGCGGTCGCCGCGTCCAGCACCTGCCGGAAGTCGGCGCGTGAGTCGCCCAGGCGGATGTTGCCGGCGATCGTGTCCTGGAACAGCGTCGGCCGTTGCGGCACCCAAGCGACGAGCGCGCGCCACGCGTCCACGTCGCAGTCCGCCAGGTCCACGCCGCCGACCGTGATGCGGCCGGCGTCGGGCTCAGCGAAGCCCAGGAGCAGCGCCGCGATCGTGCTCTTGCCGCTGCCGCTGGGACCGGTCAGCGCCACGGTCTGACCCGGCGTGAGGGCGAGATCGGCGGAGCAAACGGCGCGATCCTCCCGGGCGGGATATCCGAACGAAACGCCCTCGAGCCGCACGGGCACGCGGTCGGGGCGCGGCGGAGCCGCGGCTGCGGAGCGAACCTGCGCGCGGTCGTCGAGCAGCTCGAACATCCGCTCGGCGACGGCGAGCCCGTCCGCGCTCGCGTGGTACTGCGCGCCGAGGCCGCGCAGCGGCGCGTAGAGCTCCGGCGCCAGGACGAGCACGGTGAGCGCCGGCCTCAGGCCGATGCTCCCTCCCGCCAGCCGGACGCCCACCACCACGGCGACGAGCGCCACTCCCAGCGTCGCGGCCAGCTCGAGCGCGGTCGCTGACAGAAACGTGACTCGCAGCGTTCCCATCGTGGCGCGGCGGTAGTCCTCGCTGCTGTCGGCGATCCGCGCCGCCTGCGCCGGCCCGCGGCCCCACGCACGCAGCGTCGGCAGCCCGCGGACCACATCCAGGAAGTGTGAGGAGAGCCGGGTGAGCGCCTGCCAGCGTTGCCGGGTGCGCCGCTCCGTGTACCTGCCGATGAGCACCATGAACACGGGCACGAGCGGCAGCGTGACGAGCATCACGGCGGCCGCGATCGGGTCGATCACGAACGCGAGGGCGATCACCGCCGGAGGCACCACGACCGCCAGCACCACCTGCGGCAGGTATCTAGCGAAGTAGCCCTCGAGCGCATCCACGCCCTGGACGGCGGTGGTCGCGACCTCAGCGCTCTCGACGCCGTCCAACGCGGCCGGCCGCCGCAGCCGCTGCTCCACCAGCTCGCCGCGCAGCGCCGAGAGCACATCCGTGGCGGCTCGACGGCCCGCCACCTGATACCCCCAGGCAGCTGCTGCCCTTAGCGCCACGCAGCATGCAAGCAGCACGAGGCCGCCGGTCACAGCGCGGAGCGGCGCACCGTGGAAGCTGCGGCTCACGACGCCGGCCAGCAGCACCGCCTGGGCGAGGACGGCAAAGGCGGAGACCACGCCGAGGCCGGCGTCGGCGGCAAGCAGCACCCGAACGGCTCGAGCACGCCGCAGCACTCGAGCGTCGAACGGTCTCACCCGACCCACTCTCGGCTACCGCGCTCGCCAGCTCCTCATCCGATTCGGATGATCGGGAATTCACCTCGTTCGGATGACGCCCACCCGGTACCAGCCCGGTTTGCTTGCACTGCGGTCCGATCCGCGGCCGCGGAACACGGAGGGTGCGAGATGCCGCTGAACGAGTACAAGCCAGGGACGGAGTTTCCCGGGATGGTCCGCCGGACCGCCGAGGAGTCGAGTCCCGCCTGGCCAGAACCGTTGCGCGCCGCCTCGGGTGCACCCAACGTCCTCCTCATCGTCCTGGACGACACGGGCTTCGGGCAACTCGGCTGCTTCGGCAGCCCGATCGAGACGCCGAACATCGACTCCCTCGCGGCCGGCGGCCTGCTCTACAACAACATGCACACCACCGCGCTGTGCTCGCCGTCGCGCTCTTGCATCCTTACGGGCCGGAACCACCACGCCAACGCCACCGCGGCGATCAACGAGCTCGCCACCGGCTACCCGGGCTACAACGGCCAGATCCCGTTCGAGAACGGGTTCCTGTCGGAGGTGCTGTTGCAGCACGGCTACAGCACCTACATGGTGGGCAAGTACCACCTGCTGCCCTCGGAGTTCGAGTCGGCCGCGGGCCCGTTCGACCGCTGGCCGCTCGGCCGCGGCTTCGAGCGCTTCTACGGCTTCCTCGGCGGGGACACCAGCCAGTGGCACCCGGACCTGGTCTACGACAACCATCAGGTGGAACCGCCGCGTACGCCCGAGGAGGGCTACCACCTGACCGAGGACCTGGTCGACAAAGCGATCCAGTTCATCGCCGACGCAAAGCAGATCGCCCCGCACAAGCCGTTCTATCTGCATCTGTGTTTCGGCGCCACGCACGCTCCGCATCACGTGGGGAAGGAGTGGGCCGACAGGTACAAGGGCGTGTTCGATGACGGCTGGGACGCGTACCGCGAGAAGACGTTCGCGCGGCAGAAGGAGCTGGGCATCGTGGCGGCCGACGCCGAGCTCTCACGCCACGACCCGGACGCTGTCTCTTATACACATCTGACGCTGCCGACGACA
>JBKPDA010000182.1:0-6168 GCA_046727635.1 Actinomycetota bacterium
CTACGGTCGTGGGCCGATCAAGGCCAAGACCTACGTGCTCGACAACCTGATCGTCTGCGTTCTCAGCAACGGATTCACGGCGATCGAGCGGACGATGATGGAGGGTGGCGAGCCGCACCGCGTGCTCGAGATGCGCCGCGATTTCCAGCGACTTATGAAGACGCGCTACAGCGAGATGATCGAGGAGCTGACCGGCCGGAAGGTGCTCGCCTTCCTGAGCCAGGCTCATGTCGAGCCCGACCTCACGATCGAGGTCTTTCTGACTGATGGGCCGTTGCCGGGGTTCGGGGCGTTGGAGCTGACGGACCCGGGTGAGGCTTGACCTAGGCGGTCTCGGGCGTGACGGCCTCGTCGGCCTCGTCGGCCTCGACGGCCTCGTCGCCCTCGTGGTCGCCGGGCACCGCCTCTGCGTCGCGGTCAGCCTGATCCGCCGATGCGAGCTTCCGCGCTTCCTTCCTGGCCTGCTTCTCAAGCCGGCGCTCGCGGAGCTTGCTCTCACGAGCGCGCTTCGCCATCGTGGTTTTCGTCTTGCCGCTCGATGCCATACGTATCCGTCCTTAGTCGGGAAATGTGGGGCGAATGACGAAGGGCCCGCACTGCGGGCCCTTCGTCGTCGTTCGAAGCCTGTGGGCTTAGAGCACCTGGACGTTCGCTGCCGCCGGGCCCTTGGGGCCCTGCTCGGCGTCGTAGCTCACCTTCGCGCCCTCGGTCAGCGACTTGAAGCCGCTGCCCTGGATCGCGCTGTGGTGCACGAACAGGTCCTTGCTCGAGTCATCGGGCGTGATGAACCCGAAGCCCTTGTCGTCGTTGAACCACTTCACGGTTCCTGTAGCCATCTACTTCCCCCTCCGGGGTATGTGCACAGCGAAACGCGGAGGGTGCTAGAGCAACGACTGCGGAAACGCGGAGCACTGCTTTCGGTCGAACGGACGTCCGACCCCTAGAAAGGGACTCTAGCGCGAGCCGGGGGCCGGATCACGCCACCGCGGCCGCCTCGGCCTTCTCCCGCAGCCGGGCGCGCGCACGCGCGGCCCTCACCTCGCGACTCAAGATGTCGACGTCGTAGGCGCCGTTGTGGCGCTTACCGTTGATGAAGAACGTGGGTGTGCCGGCCACGCCGCTCGCGTCCGCGGTGGCCACGTCGTCGGCCACGTGTCCGGCGAACCTGCGGCTGCGCACGTCGTCCCAGAAGCGATCCAGGTCGAGCCCGAGCTCCTCCGCGTAGCGGCGCAGGTCGCCCGGCGCCAGCTCGTCCTGGTGGGCGATCAGCTTGTCGTGCATCTCCCAGAACTTGCCCTGCGGTCCCGCGGCCTCGGCCGCCTCGGCGGCCATCTGGGCATTCGGATGGACATCGTTCAGCGGCAGATTCCGCCAGACGTAGCGCAGGTCGTCGCCGAACGAGTCGAGCAGCTCGCGGACGATCACCTCGGCGAGCCCGCAGTAGGGGCACTCGTAGTCGCCGTACTCCACCAGCGTGACGGGCGCGTCGGCGGGGCCGCGGATGTGGTCGCGCTCCGGGTCGACGTCATCGGAGAGGTCGACGATCTCCTCGGTCGTGCCTAGGAGCTGCCGCGCCCGCACAGAGGGAGGCAGGTGCCGGATCATGCGGAACGCTCCCCAGCCTCCGAGCGACGCAGCGACCGCGGCCGCGAGCACGCCGAGCTTCGCCTCCTCGAGGTCGGACCCGTGGAACGCCAGGCTCGAGACCAGGATCGAGACGGTGAAGCCGATGCCGGCCACCACGCCGCCACCCGCGATCACCGGCCAGCTGAGCGCCCGCTGCAGCCCAGTAAGCCACGGGCGCGTGGCAAACCAGGCGGAGGCGAGGATGCCGAGCGGCTTGCCCAATACGTAGCCGAAGAAGATCCCGAGCGTGATCGGCGACTTCACGGCGTCGCCGAGCAGTCCAGCGTCGATGTGAATGCCGGCGTTTGCCAGGGCGAACAGCGGCACGATCACGTAGCTCACCCACGGGTGGAGCCGGTACTGCAGCCGCTCGTTGGGCGAGATCGCCAGGGCCAGGCCGCGCTGCGCCGAGCGCGCCGCGGCCGGCGTGGGCTGCTCGCGGAAGGAGCGGGTGAGCTCCACCACCTGCTCGAGCTCGGAGCGAAGCGGGGGATAGGCGCTCGTGACGAGGCCCACCGCCAAGCCGGTGATCACAGGGTCGATGCCCGACTCGAACAGCGCCACCCATACGCCCAGGCCGAGGACAGCCGCCGCCTGCAGGCGCCAGACGAACGGAAGGAAGCGCAACGCCACGAGTCCGGCGAACAGCCCGATCGCCACGGCGAGCGGGACAATCGAGATGTGGTCGGTGTACACGGTGGCGATCACGACGAGTGCCACCAGGTCGTCGAACACCGCGATGGTGAGCAGGCGCACCCGCAGCCGCGTGCCGCCGGGCGCCACCAGTGCCAGCACGCCGAGCACGAACGCCGTGTCGGTGGACATCGCGGCTCCCCATCCATGCGCCGAGCTCTTGCCTGCGTTGAAGGCCAGGAAGATGAGGACCGGCACGAGCATGCCCCCGAGCGCGGCCACCAGCGGCAGCGCCACCCGCTTGCGCTCGCGCAGCGCCCCGATGTCGAACTCGCGCTTTGCCTCTAGCCCGACCACCAGGAAGAAGAACGTCATCAGGCCCTGGTTCACCCAGTGCCGCAGGTCGGTGGAGATCCCCAAATGCCCGAGCTGGATCGACAGCTTCGTGGTCCACACCGACTCGTAGGAGTCCGACCAGGGCGAGTTGGCCCACACGAGAGCTGCGACCGCGCCGGCCAGGAGCGCCACCGCGCCGCCGCTCTCGGTGCTGAGGAAGTCGCGGAGCGGCGCGGCGAGGTTCCGCGCCCATGCGGTGCGGCCCTCACCCGCAGCGGTGGCGCTGGGGGCGAGGGCCGCAGTGTCGGCCTGCGCGCTCATGCACGCTGGAGACTAGATCGCGTCGATATCCGCCACCGCCGTGCGCGGGAGCACCAGCGCCAGCAGCGCGCACACCAGGAACGCGGCGCCCGCGTAGGGCGCGGTGTGGATGAACGCGTCCTTGAACGTGTGGCCCGTCAGATGACCGAAGAAGATCGTCCCGATCGCGGCCACGCCCAGCGCGCCGCCCAGCTGCTGCGACGTGCTGAACAGCCCGGACGCGCCGCCCGCGGCGTCGGATGGCACGGCGGCCAGCACCACGTTCACGAGCGGGATCACGAGCAGGGCCAGCCCGGCTCCGGCAACGACCAGCCCCGGCACGAGCGGCCACGGGTTGGTGCCGTCGCCGACGTGGTGGGCGCCGACGTCGACCGCCACGATCCCGAGCGCCATCAGCAGCGCTCCGGCCACCAGCACATAGCGTCCGAACCTCTGCGCGAGCGGCACCGACGGCCCCGCCAGCATGAAGCTGCCCACGCTGAACGCGAGCAGCGTCAGCCCCGCGCGGAGGGGGGAGTAGTGCTGCCCGGTCTGCACCCAGAGGGCGAAGATCAGCGAGAAGCCCTGGAGGCCGGCCGAGAACGCCAGCTGCACTCCCAGGCCGGCCGCGAACTGCGGCACGCGGAAGAGCCGCATGCGAAGCAGCGGGGCGACACGCGAGTGGCCCCGGCGCTCCTCCACCACCCCGAGCACGATCAACGCGACCAAGCCGGCGGCGAGCACGAGGAAGTTCCACACCGGCCAACCGAGCCGCCGGCCCTCGAGCAGCGGATACACGACGGCCACCAGGCTGACGATCAGCAGCGCGGCGCCGACGAGGTCCGGCCTGCCCGCGCCCCGGTTGCGGGTCTCGGGCACCACGCGCAGCGTGGCCACGAGCGAGAACAGCGCCACCGGCACGTTCACGAAGAACACCGACCTCCAGCCCCAGCCGAAGATGTCGGCATCGGTGAGCACGCCGCCGAGCACGAGGCCGATGGCGGACGCGAATCCCAGCACCGCCCCGAACACACCGAACGCCTTCGCACGCTCCTCACCGGAGAAGATCGCGCGGAAGGTGGCCAGCAGCTGCGGCATCATCGCGCCGGCGGCGGCGCCCTGCACCAGGCGCGCGGCGATCAGCTGGCCGGGCGTCTGGGCGAGGCCCGCGCACAGGCTGGCGGCGCCGAAAGCCGCGATCCCGATCAGGAACAGGCGCCTGCGCCCAAACACGTCGCCGAAGCTGCCGGCGGTGATCAGCACGGCGGCGAACGCGAGCATGTAGGCGGAGATCACCCACTCGAGCTGGGTGGGGGAAGCGCCCAGGTCGGCACGGACCGTGGGCAGGGCGACGTTGACGATCGTCACGTCGATCATGTCCATCAGCGCGGCGACCATCATCACAGCGGCGGCGAGCCAGCGGCGGGGATGGGCGACGGCGCGGGACTGGACGAGGGCGGCGGCGGTCATGTCTGCGGCTCCTTTCTCGAACTGCGATAAATACTCGAACAGCGTTCCAAATCGAACGGTGTTCTATCACGCCGCAACCACCCTTGTCAACCACTGTTCGTTTCTAGTACGCTGTTCGAGATGACGAACGAGGCCGAGGTCCCGCCTCTGCCATGGCGCCGCGCTCCGCAGCGCGACGGCAAGCGCAGGCGTGAGCCGATCACCCCGGAGGCGATCGTCGACACCGCGCTGCGAGTGCTCGACGCCGAGGGCCTCGATGGCCTGAGCATGCGCCGCATCGCCGACGAGCTCGGCACCGGCGCCGCCTCCCTTTACTGGCACGTGGGCAGCAAGGACGGGCTGCTCGACCTGGTGCTCGACCGCATCATCGGCGAGCAGCGCGTGCCCGATCCGGAGCCCGAGCGCTGGCGGGAGCAGCTGAAGGAGGTGTTCCGGGGCATGCGGGCGGCGATCCTGAGCCACCGCGACGTGGTGCGCATCTCGCTCGGCCGCATCCCAATGGGGCCGAACGCGCTCGACTGGAGCGAGCGCGTGCTGGCGATCCTGCGAGCCGGCGGCGTGCCCGACCGCCTGGCGGTGCTGGGCCACCACCTGCTGATAGCCGCCGTGAACGGCTTCACGATGGACGAGACGGCCAGCTATGAGCCCACCACCGCCGACACCGATGTGCCGGTGGAGGAGCTCGCCCAGATGGCCACCAACTACATCGCGTCGCTGCCACAGGATCGCTTCCCCAACATGGTGGAGGTGGCCGGCTACTACGGCGTGATCGACCCGGAGGAGCGCTTCGAGCTGCTGCTCGATCTGTTCGTGGATGGACTCGCGCAGCGCGCCACGTCAGAATCGCCCCGATGACCACGGCAAGCACCCCGCGCCCGCGCGGCCGTCCCGCGGCGGCCAGCCGTGACGACGTGCTGCGCAACGCGATGCACCGCTACCTGCACGGGGAGCGGATCGACGTTCAGGCCATTGCCGCCGACCTCGGTCTCGGCCGCGCAACGATCTACCGCTGGGTCGGCACCCGCGAGGAGCTGATCGGCGTGGTGCTGGCGCGCGCGGCCGAGCCGCTGCTGGCAGAGGCGCGCGCCGGCGCGCGCGGGAGAGGGGGAGAGGCGCTGCTCGACACCTTCGACCGCTTCAACCGCAGCCTGGCCGAGGCGCCCGCGCTGCGGCGCTTCCTCGAGACCGAACGCGAGGCGGCCATGCGGATCATGACCTCGGGCGCCGGTGTGGTGCAGCCGCGGATCGTGGCTGGCATCGCCGAGGTGATCGAGCAGGAGGTCGCCGCCGGTCGCTACCAGCCGCCGGTCGAGACCGAGACGCTCGCCTACGCGATCGTGAAGCTGGCCGAGGCCTTCCTCTTCAACGACGCGGCGGCCGGCATGCGCGGCGACGTGGACCGCCTGCGCGAGGTCGAGGCCGCGTTGCTCGGCGTGAACGCCGCCAGTCGTCGCCGCCGCCGCTGAGGGCCGGTCCGTGAGTCCTCCGCCCGGGAGCGTCGGGACCGTTTACGGTTGTCTGGGGGGTGACGTCGGGTGTCACACGCCAGTCGCGAGAGAGCTGTGCTGCTGGGTCTGTGGGGTCTCGCGGTGCTGGCATGCTTTCTCGGCTTCGCGGTTCGTCCGCCGGCGGGTGGTCATCGTGACGTAGCCCAGCAGGCGTTCGATCTGGTGCGAGTTGCCGCCACGGTTGCGCTCGCCATCGTCCTCGTGCTCGGTCCGGGCCTCGCCCTGCGGGTCTGTCACCGCCCGCGTCACCTGGCCCTGGGGTTCGTTCCGCTCCCAGGACTCGGACTGCTCGTCG
>JBKPDA010000183.1:0-7423 GCA_046727635.1 Actinomycetota bacterium
CCTCTACCTGAAGCTCGACAAGTCGAGCGACACCGAGGACCTGCTCGCGCAGAACTCCGACGGCACTGGCGTGGAGTACACGCTCAAGCTGCTCGACATCAAGAAGGTGCCGGTCAGCGAGCTCACCAAGGCGTCCAAGGCGACGAAGGCCGCGAAGAAGCGCGCCGCCGAGGAGGCCAAGCGCCTGCGCCACACGCCGGGCACCCCGTTCCACCTGCTGTTCACGCTGCCGCAGCTGCCGGACGAAGTCAGCGGCTAATTCCCGCCAGTAGGGTTGAGGCCCTACATGGCGCTGCGGTTCACAACCGCCGGCGAGTCGCATGGCCCCGGCCTCACGGCGGTGGTGGAAGGACTTCCAGCCGGCCTCACCCTGACTCCGGACGACATAGACCGCGACCTCGCGCGGCGCCAGCTCGGCCACGGTCGCGGCGGGCGGATGAAGATCGAGAAGGACCGCGCGCAGGTCACTTCCGGCATCCGGCACGGGCGCACGCTCGGTAGCCCGATCGCGCTGCGAGTGGACAACCGCGACTTCGCCAACTGGGAGGAGCGGATGAATCCGTGGCCGGTCGAGGCCGCGGTGGAGGAGGTGCACCTGCCGCGTCCGGGTCATGCCGACCTGGCCGGATTACAGAAGTTCGGCTTCACCGACGTGCGCAACGTGCTCGAGCGCGCGAGCGCCCGCGAGACCGCCGCGCGCGTGGCCTGCGGCGCGCTGGCGAAGGTCTACCTGCGCGCGCTGGGGGTCGAGGTCTTCAGCCACGTGATCCAGATCGGCGGCGTGCACGCGCCGGAGCCCGAGCGCCTCGACCCGTCGGACTTCGAGGGCGTGGACGAGTCGCCGGTGCGCTGCCTCGACGCCGACGCGAGCGCGGCGATGGTGGCCGAGATCGATCAAGCGAGGAAGGCGAACGAGTCGCTTGGCGGCGTGTTCGAGGTGCAGGCCTTCGGGCTCGTGCCAGGCGTCGGCTCGCATGTCTCCTGGGACGGCAGGCTCGACGGCCGCCTCGGCCAGGCGATCATGTCGATTCAGGCGATGAAAGGCGTGTCGATCGGCAACGGGTTCGATGTGGCCGGCAAGGTTGGCTCGCAGGCTCACGACGAGATCTTCTGGTCGGAGGCACAGGGCTACTTCCGCGAGACCAACCGCGCGGGGGGCCTGGAGGGCGGCATGACCACCGGCGAGCCGCTGGTGGTGCGCGGCGCGATGAAGCCGCTGCCCACGCTCACGAAGCCTTTGCGCTCGGTGGACATCGACACGAAGGCTCCCGCCGCGGCGCTGCGCGAGCGCACGGACTCGTGCACCGTGCCGGCCGCCGGCGTGGTGGGGGAGGCCATGGTGGCCCTCACGCTCGCCGAGGTCTACCGCGACAAGCTCGGCGGCGACCACATCGACGACGCCCTGGCGGCGCTCGACGCGTACAAGCAGAGGATCGGATGGAAGCGCTAGGTCACGCGAGCAGCGAGGCGGCCACGCCCGCACCGGGCGAGCGCCGCGCGCTCGTGCTCGTGGGCTTCATGGGCGCGGGCAAGTCCACCACCGCGCGGATGCTCGCCGCCGAGCTGGGCGTGGAGCCGGTCGACTCCGACCGCGAGATCGAGCGCGAGCTGGGCGAGCCGATCGACGTCTTCTTCGACCGCGAGGGCGAGCCCGCCTTCCGCGCGCGCGAGGAGGAGGTGGTGCTGCGGCTGCTCGCCGCAGATCACGACCGCGTGCTCGCCCTTGGCGGAGGCGCGCTGGGGTCGGACCGCGTGCGCGAGGCCCTGCGCCGCCATGTGGTGGTGCACCTCGAGGTGGACCCGGATGAGGCATGGCGGCGAGCGTCGAACCGCGCCCGCCCGCTGGCGCGCGACCGCCTGCGGTTCGAGCAGCTCCATCGCGACCGGCTGGCCATGTACGAGTCGGCCGCCGACGTGGCGCTGCCGGCCGCCGACCGCAATCTTCCACGCCGGGCGCTGAACGCGATCGTGGCGCTGCGCTCGGCGCCGGCCGGCACCCGCCTGGTGTGGGCGTCCGCCGCCTCAGGCGAGTACCCGGTCTTCTTCGGGCGCGGCCTGCTGGCCGCCGGCTTCTTCCACCCCCCGCAGGGGCGGCGCTTCGTGGTCACCGACCCGAACGTGGCGCTGCACCACGCCGTGAAGGGCGAGACCGCGATCGAGATCGCGCCCGGCGAGTCCGAGAAGACGCTCGCCGGCGCCGAGCAGGTGCTGCGCGAGCTGGCGCGCGCCGGCGCGACGCGCGCGGACCTGGTGGTGGCGGTGGGCGGGGGCGTGGTGGGCGACCTCGCCGGCTTCTGCGCCGCCGTCTATCAGCGCGGGATGCGGCACGTGCAGGTGCCCACCACCCTCGTGGCCCAGGTGGACTCCGCCTACGGGGGCAAGACCGGCGTGGACCTGCCCGAGGGCAAGAACTACGTGGGCGCTTACCACCAGCCCTCGGCCGTCCTCGTCGATCCAGACACGCTAGCCACGCTGCCCGCCGCCGAGGCGGCCGCCGGTTACGTGGAGGTGGTGAAGACCGCGCTGATCGCGGGTGGCCGGCTGTGGGCTCACGTGCGGGCGGGCGGCGAGCCGGACGACGAGGCCATCCTCGGCTGCCTGCGCACGAAGCTGCGCGTGGTGGCCGAGGACGAGCGCGACAGCGGCCGGCGCCAGGTGCTGAACCTGGGCCACACCGTGGGCCACGCGATCGAGGCGGCCACCGGCTATTCGCGCTATCGCCACGGCGAGGCGGTGGGCCTGGGGCTGCTGGCGACGCTGCGCCTGTCGGGCCGCGACACGCTGCGCAGCGAGGTGGCCGAGCTGCTGGCCGCGCGCGGGCTGCCCGGCCGGATCGAGGGCGCGAGCGCCGACGACGTGCTGGCGCTCGTGGGCCGCGACAAGAAGCGGGTGGCCGAGCGGGTGCCCTTCGTGCTGGTTGAGGCGCCGGGTGAGGTGACGCCGGGTCACGACGTGGACGAGGGCGCACTGCGCGCGGCGGTAGAGGAGCTCAGCGCGTGAAGATCCGGGTGGAGATCATGCACGGCGTGAACTTCGACGTGCTGGAGCTGCGCGACGCCGCGATCTACGGCGGGATCACGCTCACGGAGCTCGAGGTGAAGGTGAAGCACTTCGCCAACGACCTCGGCTTCGAGGCCAGCTTCCTGCAGACGAACCACGAGGGCGAGTTCTGCGAGGGCCTCCACCAGGCCGCCGAGCTGGCCGACGGCCTCGTGCTCAACCCGGGCGCCTGGACGCACTACTCCTACGCCATCCGCGACGCCATCGAGCTCACCGGCCTGCCGGCGGTGGAGGTCCACCTGTCCGAGATCGAGTCGCGCGAGGACTGGCGCCGCCATTCGGTGATCCGCGACGTCTGCATCGGCCACGTGCAGGGCAAGGGCGTGGACGGCTACCGCGAGGCGCTCGAGATGCTGAAGGGCGCGTTCGAGTCGTGAGCGCGGCGCGGGCCGATCGCCTCGTGGACCGCCTCGCCGAGCGCGAGGTCGACTCGCTGCTCGTCACGAACCTGATGAACGTGCGCTACCTGAGCGGCTTCACGGGGACGAACGCGCTCTGCCTGATAGGGCCCCAGGAGCGGCTCTTCCTCACCGACTTCCGCTACGTGGAGCGCGCGAAGATCGAGGTGCCGGACTTCGAGCGCCTGCGCGGCAAGCAGGACCTGCTCGGCGAGGCCGCCGAGCGCATGAGCGGCCGCGTGGGATTCGAGGACCAGCACATGACCGTGCGCCAGCACAAGCGCCTCGAGGAGCTGGTGGGGGAGAACGTGGAGCTGGTGCCGGCGGGCGGGCTGGTGGAGGAGCTACGTGCGGTGAAGGAGGAGGCCGAGCTGCGGGCCATCCGGGACGCGGCCAACCTCGCCGACGACATGTACGAGTACATCTGCTCGCGCGGCCTGGTGGGCCGCACGGAGCGCGAGGTGGCGCTCGACGTGGAGCGGGAGATGCGCGACCGCGGCGCCGAGGATCCCTCGTTCCCCTCGATCGTCGCGAGCGGCGCCCACGGCGCGCTACCGCACGCCGACCCGCGTCCCGAGCGCATCCCTCCGAACACGCTGGTGATCGTCGACATGGGCTGCCGCGTGGACGGCTACTGCTCGGACTGCACGCGCACGTTCGCCACCGGCGACATCGACGACAAGGCGGCGGAGGTCTACGAGCTCGTGCTGGCCGCGCAGCAGGAGGCCGTGGCGGCGGTCAAGGCCGGCGCCGAATGCCGCGCGGTCGACAGCGTCGCCCGCGACCGCATCGCCGAGGCAGGCCACGGCGACGACTTCGGCCATGGGCTCGGTCACGGCGTGGGGCTGGAGGTGCACGAGGCGCCGCGCCTGGCACAGACGAGCGACGGCACGCTCGCGGCCGGCAACGACGTGACGGTGGAGCCCGGTGTCTACCTGCCGGGAGCGTTCGGCGTGCGGATCGAGGACCTCGCGATCGTCATCGATGGCGGCAGCGAGGTACTGAGCCACTTCCCGAAGTCGCTGATCACCCTCGGCGCGTAGACGCGCACTCCCAGGTAGGCCAGCAGCGGCACCATCCAGGCGAGGTAGATCGCCGTGACCTTGTGCGGCTCGATGACCCAGACCACCCGCATCGTGAGGTACCAGAGCACGATGCCGCCGATCGTGGTGAGCAGCGGCGGCCCGCGGCTGTAACGGCACTCGTAGGCCATGAGCGCGAGCAGCAGCGGCGCGTGGTAGTAGGCGGTGGTGATCGGATCGAGCGCGCAGCGCAGGGCGAACAGCAGCGCCAGCAGGAGCAGCGCCTCCTCGCGGCGAGCGCCCCTGCGCAGCCACATGTAGGCGAGCGGCAGGAGCGCGCCGAGGAGAACGATCAGCGGCTTGGCGCGCCCGGCGATCGCGTGCGACATCGTGCGCTTCTCGATCGTCCGCCAGGCCACGCCGTCGAAGATGCGGACGTGGTGCACGTGCTCGAACGGCACCCAGATGCTGTCCGGCGTCAGTCCGATGGTGGCGTCGGCGGAGTTGCGGTTCGAGCTGGCGAAGTCGTGGAGGTTCGATAGCGCCATCGGGGCGGTGAGCACCGCGGCGAGCACTACCGCCAGCAGCGCCACGCGCACGCGCCCGCGCGGGGCGGCAATCAGCGTCGGCCCGATGGCCAGGACGGCCCACTGCTTGGTGGCAATCGCCAAGCCGAGCAGTACGCCCACGATGAGCACGGAGCGGCCCTCGATGGCCGCCACCACCGCAGCGACGCACAGCGCGGCACCGAGGATCTCCTCCGGGTGGCCGTTCGCCATCGCGTGGAAGTTCGCCGGGTTCAGCACGCTGAACGCCACGACGGCAAATGCGAGCCAGCCGGAGCGGCCGTCGGCTCGCAGGCGTCGCGCGAGGTATACGCCGACGGCGCCGGCCACGAGGATGCAGGCGAAGGCGCCCATGCGGTACTGGGCGAGCACGGTGTCGTCCCGCACGAGCCAGGCGAAGGGCGCGCGCAGCCAGATCGAGAGCGGCCCCATCGCCGGCTGGCTGTGAGGCAGGTGCCCGTGGATCAGGGCGCTGATCGTCGGGCCGCCGTCCACCCGGTAGTCGCCGACCCACGTGGGGTGGAAGGCGATGTAGTAGCTGGCCGCCACGGCGAACAGCGCTAGGCAGGCGGTCTCGATCCTTGCCCTCACCAGTGCTAGATCGGCATTCCGCGGCGGCGGGTTGAGCGCTTCCGACCGCGAAAAGAGGGGCCGCCCGCGACCCGGAGGAGGCCATACCGGGCCGCGGGCGGGAGGAGAGAACGCCTGGGAGATTGCCGGGCTTTGTTAAAGCTGGCTTAAGAAGTTCGACAGTTGTCGTTTAGAGACGCTCGCGGTCCCGCATGGGCGCGATTATGCCCTTTCGCCGGCGCACGAGGTGTGCGAACATACGTTCGCCCCATGATCGTCTGCGTCATGCTCTCACGCTTCGCGCTCGTCGCCGCCCTCGGCGACCGGCGCGCGCTGCTGGCGGAGCCTGTGGCGCTCGCGCCCGAGCCGGGCGGAGCGCAGGTGGTTGGGGAGGTGTCGGCCGCGGCCGAGGCGTTCGGAGTGCTGGCCGGGATGAGGCTCGGCGAGGCGCTAACGCGCTGCCCTGGGCTGCGGCTCGTGCCGCCCGACCCGGACGGGGTGCGGGGGCTCTGGAACGAGCTGCTCGACCGGCTCGAGGGCATCGGCGCGAGCGTCGAGTCGGACCATGCCGGTCAGGCCTTCTTCGAGGCGGACGGGCTCGCGGGTATCCACGGCGGCCACCTCGAGGGAGTGCTGTCGGCCACGCGGAGGGCACTTGCCGGTCGCGACGGCGACGGCGCCGGGCGTGGCGCGAGGTTGGGCGCCGGCCCCAGCCGCTTCAGCTCCTACGCCGCCGCGCTGCGCGCCCGGCCGCGGCGGGCCGCCGAGGTGATCAGCCCCGGCGCGGTGAGGGCGTTCCTGGCGCCGCTGCCGGTCAGGCTGCTGCGCTCGCGGCCCGAGCTTGCCGGGCTGCCCGAGACGCTCGAGCGCCTCGGTATTCGCACCCTGGGCGAGCTCGCCGCGCTGCCCGACGCGGCGATGGCCGAGCGCTTCGGCCATCCCGGCCTGCTCGCGCTCGAGCTCGCGCGCGGGCGCGACACCCCGCTCGAGCCGCGCCGTCCCGCCGAGCCGGTGGTGGAGCGGTTGGTGCTGCCCGAGGCGGCGTCGGGGCCCCAGCTCGAGCACGCGCTCGAGCTGCTGATAGCGCGCCTCCTCGCCCGGCCCGAGCGGCGGGGGCGCTCGCTGCGCTCGCTGGCGCTGTCGGCGCGCTTCGTGGAGGGCGGCACCTGGCGCACCGCGATCACCCTGCGCCAGGCCAGCGCCGATCCCGGCCGTCTGAAGCTCGTGCTCGTCCCGAAGCTCGGCGAGCTGCCCGCGCCGGCGGAGACGCTCGGCGTGGAGGTGGAGGCATTCGGTCCGCCGGCACGCGACCAGGCGCGGCTGCTCGAGGAGCGCGGCTCGGCGGAGGATCGCCGGGAGCGCATCGGCGAGGCGGTGCGACAGGCGCGTCAGGCGGCGGGGTCGGAGGCTGCGCTGCGCGTCCTGTCGATCGACCCGGGCTCGCGACTGCCGGAGCGGCGCGCGGTGCTGGCGCCGTTCGAGGACCGCTGATGGGAGCCGCCCGCCGCCTCGGAATGCCGCGCCGCGTGACGGTCCACGCCGGCCCGGGCGGCGTCCCCACCGCGGTGGGTCGCACGCGCGTGGAGGCGGTCAACGAGGAGTGGGTGGTCGAGGACCTCTGGTGGACCGGGAAGGAGCTGCGGCGGCGCTACTTCGAGCTGGTGCTGACCGATGGGCGCAACACGGTCGTATTCATTGACTTGGGCACCGGCCGCTGGTTTATGCAGAGGGGGTGACGGGTCTCGGGTCTCCGGAACGACACAGGGTCGAGCTTTCCCGACACCCGAGACCTGAGACCCGAGACCCT